>JALZAD010000148.1 GCA_030948555.1 Verrucomicrobiota bacterium
CAGTGGTCAGGCTGTTCGTGCTCGAGAGCATACTCGTTAGTCTACTCGCCGGGGTGGTCGGATTGCTGCTCGCGCTCTGGATCATCTCGGTCGTGCCGAAGCTCGCGCTCGACAACCTCCCACTCGAAGCGCAGGGCCTCTCGCTCAACGCGCCCGTGCTCATCTTTACCTTCGCTCTGGCGCTGATCACCGGCGTCGCCATGGGCGCGTATCCAGCGTGGCAAAGTTCGCGCGCCGATCTCGTGGATGGGCTCAAGGATGGCGGCCGCGCCATGACCGGCAGCCGCGGCCAGCAACGTTTCCGTCGCGGATTGGTCGCGGTTCAAGTTTGCCTCTCGGTCGTGCTGCTCGCGGGCGCAGCCTTGCTCATCACCAGTTTTCTCCGCCTCAGCCGGCAGGACGCTGGATTCCGCTTCGATAGATTGTGGGTCGGAGCGGTCGGAATGCCGGAAGCCGCTTATCCGGACAACGCGGCGCGCGCACGTTTCGCGGAGCGGCTGCAAACCGAATTGCAAAACTCGGCCGGGGTAGAGTCAGTCACCATCACCGACAACCTTCCGCTCAGCGGGAACAACGCCAGCTCGCCCTACGCCCGCGTCGATGGCAATCCGCCGCCGGTGAATCAGCGGCCGCTCGGCCAGACTCACAGCGTCACCCCCGGCTACATCAAGACGCTTGCCATTCCGCTTCTCGCGGGCCGCGAATTTGATGAACGCGACAACGTGGACAAGCCGCCGGTTGTCCTGATTAGCAAATCCGCTGCGAAGAAAATCTTTCCCGGCGAAGATCCGGTGGGCAAGAGCATGTATTTCGGCACGGACAACGGCATCGGCCTTGTCACCGAAATCGTGGGAGTCGTGGGCGATGTGCGTTCGCTGCGCCTCGACAAAACGAACGACGTGGAGTTTTACCGCCCATGGGCGCAACGCACCGTGCCATTCTGCAGCCTGATTCTTCGCACGCCGCTCAAAACTGAGTCTGCGATCTCGATTGTGCGCGCGGCGTTGAATCGCATCGATCCCGGGCTGCCAATCATCCAGCCTTCGACCATGGAAGCGATCGTTAACCAGTCGTTAGGCCAACAGCGTCTCACCATGTCGCTTCTCGGCGCCTTCGCTGCCGTGGCGATGGTGCTCGCGGCCGTTGGGATTTACGGCGCAGTCGCTTACACGGTCGAACAACGCACCGGTGAGATTGGGGTTCGCATGGCGCTCGGTGCGCAAACCGCCGATGTCCTGCGGCTGGTGGTGGGGCAAGGGATGCTGCCGGTCGTGATCGGTCTCGCGCTCGGACTCGGCGGCGCGTTTGCCCTGGGTCGCCTTCTGACCGCGCAACTCTATGAGGTTTCGTCGGTCAACCCGGTGCTTCTCGCCGGCACGGCCGTTGTGCTCGCCGCGGTGGGCCTGTTCGCCTGTCTCATGCCGGCGCGGCGCGCCACGCTGGTGAGTCCTATCCAGGCGCTACGTACCGAATAACTCGCAGCATGCTGAACGATCTCCGCTTCGCTCTTCGCCAATGGCTGAAGTCGCCCGGCTTCACTCTGACCGCGCTGGCCACGATCGCGCTCTGCCTCGGCGCGAACCTCGCCATCTTCGCGGTGATCAATTCCATTCTCCTGCGGCCGCTGCCATTTCCGCAATCCGATCGGCTGGTCACGATCTTCAACACCTATCCGAAAGCCGGGGTCGCGAATGACGGCTCATCGATCACGAACTATTACGAGCGCCGCGGCAACATCGCGGCCTTCGAAAGCCTTTCCCTTTACATGGAGAGAGCCGAAACGGTCGGGGATCCGGGCTCCATGCAGCAGGAGGAAATCGTGCGCATCTCGCCGGAATTTTTCACGACGCTTGGGGTCAGCCCCGCGATCGGTCGCAACTTCACCGAGGAAGAAGCGGCCGCGCAGAAGAACGTCATTGTCCTGACGGACGCCTTCTGGCGGCAGAATTTCGATTCCGATCCGAACGTTCTGGGTCGTGACACCCGCATCAACGGCATCGCGAGAAAGATCGTTGGCGTCCTGCCTCCGGCTTTTCGTTTTCTCTCCTCCGAGGCGCGCGTTTTTCTCCCGATAAAATCCGATATGGAACAGCGTGGAGCGAAAGCGCGCCACTCTGGCGGCCGCGGCACCCACATGATCGCGCGGCTCAAACCGGGCGCCACGATCGCCGAAGCGCAAGCGCAGATCGATGCGCACAACGCGGCCGTCGAACAGGACAATCCGGAAGCAAAGGCGATGGCTGAGGCCGGTTTTCGATCACTCGTTAGGCCACTGCACGCCGAACACGTGCGCGCAATTCGACCGACCCTTTTGCTGATGCAGGCCGGTGTCTTTTTTCTGCTGCTGATCGGCGCGGTCAATCTGATCAACCTTCTCCTGATCCACGCGAGCGGGCGCGCGAAAGAAATGGCGATCCGCCAATCGATGGGCGCGAGCCGGCAACATGTCGTTAGGCAAGTGTTGACTGAAACCGTCCTCCTCACCGCGGTCGGCGGATTGTGCGGTGTCGTGCTCGGCGGGTGGGGAACGCAATTGCTCCAGATGCTTGGCGCAAACCGGTTGCCCCTCGGCGCGCATATCGCATTCGACGGCAGGCTGGCGGCGATCGGGCTGTTGAGCGCGATCCTGCTCGGCGTTGTCATCGCGGTGCCGATCGCCTGGTTTAACCTCGGCAGCCATCTCGCAAACGCACTGCAATCGGAATCCCGGAGCGGCACGATCAATCGCTCCACACAACGCCTCCGCCACGGCTTCATTGTCGTGCAGATCGCTCTCGCTTTTGTCCTGCTCGCGGGTGCGGCGCTCCTCGGCCTGAGCTTGAAAAAGGTGATGGCGATCGCTCCCGGCTTCAGCGCTGATCATGTTCTCACCGGCGAGTGCACCATCTCGTGGCAACTGCAGTCGGACCGAGTCGCTATCGTCGATCGCTTGCTCGAATTTATCCGGCAGCAACCGGGAATCGCTGCGGCCGGAACAATCACGAACATCCCACTGAGCGGAGATAGCGGTAAGACCGCAGTCGCGCCGAAAAACTACGTGCCGCCGCCAGGCCAATCACTGCACGGTCATTATTCCTACGGTGTCAGCGGCGACTACTTTTCCGCACTCGGTATTCCGCTCCGCGAAGGACGGTTCCTCACCTCGGCCGATTCGCACCGCGCGGAACGCGTCTGCGTGGTGGACGAAGATTTTGCGCGACGCTATTGGCCGAATGGCGGCGCGCTCGGTCAAGCGATCGCGCTTGGCAATGAACGGGACGACGCGAAACTCTTCACCATCGTCGGCGTGGTCGGGACGGTGAAACAAGCCGAACTCACCGAAGCGCAGGGACAGGGCGCCGTTTACCTGCCTTACAAGTACCGCGAGGGCGCCAGCGTTTTCGTCGTCGTGCGCACGAGCCAGAATCCGGAAGCGTTCGCCGAGACGCTCCGCAAGCTCGTGCGCGCCACGCATCCCGAGCTCGCGTTCGATAACGTCCGTTCCATGGATGCACGGGTCGCGGAGAGTCTCCTTGCGCGCCGTTCGCCCGCACTCCTCGCTGGAATTTTCGCCGGTGTCGCGCTGCTTCTTGCAGCAATCGGAACTTACGGCGTGCTCAGCTATGCGGTCGCGCAACGCCGCCGCGAGATTGGCATTCGCATGGCGCTCGGCGCGCAAACAAAACAGATCCGCCAGCAGTTCCTCTCGTTAGGCCTGCGACTTCTCGGTGCCGGCATCGCGCTTGGTTTGCTGGGCGCCTGGCTCGCGGCGCGCGCGATGCAGGCAATTCTTTTCGGCGTGCCGGCGTTCCCCGTCGCGACACTCCTGGGCACGGCCTTTGTCATGACGGCGGTTTCGCTCGTGGCCTGTCTCATTCCGGCGCGGCGCGCCAGTCTGATCGATCCCATCGAGGCCTTGCGCAGCGAATGAAGGCTCCTGGTAAGGACGCTGCGCTGCGGCGTCCACAACGCGCTCCTACAGCAAAAACGTCCCGGACGGCGCAGCGCGCCATCCCTACCTAACGATCACCTCATGCTCACTGACATCCGCTACGGCCTTCGCCAGCTCCTGAAACATCCCGGCTTCACCTTCGTCGCCATCCTCACGCTCGCGCTCGGGATTGGCGCGAACACCGCGATCTTCAGCGTGGTCAACGCCGTCCTCCTGAAGCCGCTGCCGTTTCCAAATCCCGAGCAGCTCGTCGCCTTCGGCATGACCGACGAGCGGCAAAAAGATCGCACCGAGCTCGGCTCGCTTTCCTACGCCGACTTCTTCGATTTCCGCGAGCAGAACCGCACGCTGCAAAACATCGCCGTTTATCGCGACGTGGTGCTCTCGCAGAGCAGCGAAGAAGGCGCGACCAGCGTCCGCGGAGTCAAAGCGAGCGCAGAGTTTCTCGACGTGCTCGGGATCAAGCCCGTGATCGGCCGGAACTTCGCGCGGGAAGATGAGCAAAGCGGCGGCGGGCCAAATGGATTCAAGATCATCCTGAGCCATGACTTCTGGAAGAAGCACTTCGGTGGCGGCAACGACGTCATCGGCAAAACGATCGAGCTCGATCGCCGTTCGTACACCGTGATCGGCGTGATGCCGGCGAGCTTCCAGTTCCCGATCCAGAACGATCCGGTCGATTACTACGTCACCATCGCGGGCGACGCGACGGTTCCGGAAGGTTCAGCGCCCGGTACGAAGCCGGCGACGGCAGAGCGCGGCAGCCATAGCTTGGAATCGATCGCGCGCCTGAAACCCGGCGCGACCATTTACCAGGCGCAAACGGATCTCGCGACGATCGCCGCAGCCCTGCAGAAGCAATATCCCGATACGAACACGTCCTTCGGCGTGCTCTTCAAACCGCTGCGCGAAGAGATGGTCGGGGATGTCCGCACCGCGTTGTATGTGCTCTTCGGCGCGGTCGTCTGCGTCTTGTTGATCGCGAATGCGAACGTCGCCAATCTGCTGCTCGCGCGCGCTTCCGTGCGCGGAAAAGAGATCGCGTTGCGCGCCGCGATGGGCGCGAGCCGAGCGCGCATCATTCGGCAGCTTCTGACCGAAAGCGTGATGCTCTCCGCGCTCGGGGGATTCTTCGGATTGCTGCTCGCGCAATGGGGCACCGACGCGCTGGTCAAAGCCGTCCCGCGAAACATTCCGCGGATCAGCGAGATTCATCTCGATGGGGTTGTGCTCGGTTTCACGTTGCTCGTCTCGCTCGTGACCGGCGTGGTGTTCGGCCTCGTGCCCGCGTGGCAGGCGTCGCACGTCGATCTCAACAGCTCGCTGAAAAGCGGGACGCGCGGCGGCAGTGGCGCGGAAGGGAAGGGCCGGGTGCGCAATGCTCTCGTCGTCACCGAAGTCGCGCTCGCGCTCGTGCTCCTGATTTGCGCCGGCTTGTTGATCCAAAGCTTCGCGCGACTCGGCAAAGTCCAGCCCGGTCTGCGCACAGAGCGCCTGCTGACCGCGCGCATTTCGTTGCCCGAAGTTGCCTATCCGAAGAACGAAAACATCATCGCGTTCTTCGACCAACTCCTGCCGAGCATCCGTACTTTGCCCGGTGTCGAAGCGGCCAGCGCGATCGTCCCGTTACCGCTCAGCGGCAGCAATATGGTGACGAGTTTCGACAACGCCGACGATCCGAAGCCGGAAGGCCAGCGGCCCGGTGCACCGGTGCGGATCATCGGCACGGAGTACTTCAGCACCATGGGTATTCCGGTGCGGCAAGGTCGCGTCTTTGATTCACGCGATCGCTTCGAAACGACGCCCGTCGTGATCGTGAACCAGCGTTTCGCGGACAAGTTCTTTCCCGGCCAGGACGCAATCGGCAAACGCATTCAGCCCGGCTTCGCTGCCGAAGAAGGACCGGAGAAAATCCGCGAGATCGTCGGGGTCGTCGGCAACGTGAAACACCTCTCGCTGCGCAACGAAGACTCGCCCGAGATGTATCTCCCGCAGGCGCAGATTCCGTTCAACAACATGTCGCTCGTCGTGCGCACCGCGGTTTCGAATCCGGCCACCTTGACCGCGGCGCTGAAAACGGAGATCGGCAAAGTGGACCCGACGATTCCCCTAACGAGTGTTCGCGTGTTCGACGAATACATCTCACGCTCGCTCGCGCGGCCACGGTTCAACGCGCTGCTGCTTTCCATCTTCGCCGCAACCGCGCTCGTCCTGACCGCGATCGGCATCTACGGAGTAATGGCCTACTCAGTCGCGCAGCGGACGAACGAAATCGGGATTCGCATCGCGCTCGGCGCGGCGCGCGCCAACATCTTCCGCCTCGTTGTGGGCCAGGCGATGGTCCTCGTCGGGATCAGCGTGGTGCTCGGCGTGGTCGGCGCGATCGCCGCGACGCGCCTGCTC
>JALZAD010000195.1 GCA_030948555.1 Verrucomicrobiota bacterium
CGCCCGCCGCTCGTTAGGGCGAAACGATCGCGTCGATCTGCCGGAGCTCGTCGTCACTGAAGGCGAGCTTCTCGAGAGCCTGCGCGTTTTCTTCGACCTGATCGACGCCCGATGCGCCGATCAACACGCTGGTCACCTCCGGTTTGCGCAGCGTCCAGGCGATCGCCATTTGCGGCAAGGTTTGCCCGCGCTCCTGCGCGATCGCGTTTAGCTTGCGCACCTTCTCCAGCACGGCCGGTGTGATGCGTTCCCGTTCGGCTGGTGTCCAGCGACGAATCGCGCGCGAGCCTTCCGGCACACCATCGAGGTACTTCGTCGTCAACATCCCCTGCGCGAGCACTGAATACGCGACCACGCCGACGCCGAGCTCGCGCGTTGACCCGAGAAGCTCCGGTTCCACCTCGCGTCGAAACATGCTGTAGCGCTCCTGCGCGGCGATGATCGGCGCGAGATTCAGATCGTGCGCGAGGCGGCAGGCCTGCGCGAAGACGTCGGCCGGATAGTTACTGAGGCCAACGTAGAGCGCCTTGCCCTGCCGCACGATGTGATCGAGCGCGCGCAATGTTTCCTCAAGCGGCGTCTCCGGATCGAAACGATGCGAGTAGAAGATGTCGACGTAATCAAGACCAAGCCGCTTCAGCGAAGCATCGATGCTGCTGAGCAACGACTTTCTCGAACAGCCTTCGCCATACGGTCCGGGCCACATTCTGAAACCTGCCTTGGTCGAAACGATCAATTCTTCGCGCGGCATCTCGCCCAACGCGCGCCCGACCATGATCTCGGCGCGTCCCGGCGGCGTGCCGTAGTTGTTCGCGAGATCGAAGTGGGTGATCCCGAGATTGAAGGCGGCAAAGATGCAGCCGCGCGCCAGCTCAGGCCCCACGTAGCCGCCGAAGGTTTCCCACGCGCCTAACGACAGCATGGGCAGCTTCAAGCCGCTCCGGCCGCAGGCGCGGTACGGCATCGCATCGTAGCGCGTTTCCTCCGCCTTGAACTGCTGCCAGCTCAAGCGATCGCGCTGCACACCGCGCACGCCGGTCGGCGCTGGAGCGGGCGGGGTGCGCGGGATCGGCTTGATCCCGTGCGGTGTCCGCTTCTGGTATTCCGGTGTGCTCATCGCAACCGGTCGCTCCTCAGGCCGAAGCCGTCACGGGGCGTGGGACGTTGCTCTTCGAGCGCAGCGCGTGACGGACGAAGTTGTTTCCGATCTCCCACATAGGTCCGGGGAACTTGCGGCATTCGGTCAGGACTTCATCGAGCGCGTGGACGAAGCGGTCGACCTCGCGCTCGCCGATCATGAGCGGGGGCAGGATCTTCACCACGTCCATGGCGTGCCCTGCGACCTGCGTCAGGATCCGATGCTTGCTCAACATCTGGGTCACGACCATTTGCGCGAAGAGTACCTTGTCGACCTTGTGCAAAAGCTTCCAGCCCATGCGCAGCTTCAACTCGTTAGGCTCCTGGAATTCGATCGCGATGATCAAGCCTTTGCCGCGCACTTCCTTAATGAAGGAATGCCTCGCGCGCAGTGCGTCGATGCGTTCCATGAGCAACTCGCCCATCCGCGCGGAGTTCTCGATCAGCTTCTCGTTGTCGAGCACCTCGAGTGAAGCAAGGCCGCAGGCCATGGCGAGGTTGTTCCGGCCGAAGGTAGTCGAATGCACCACGCAGCGATCCATGCGCGAGAACGTCTTCTGGTAGACGTCGCGCCGCGCCACGATCGCGCCGCACGGCACGTAGCCGCCACTCAAGCTCTTCGCGAGCGTGATAATGTCCGGCTCAAGATTCCAATGCTGGAAGCCGAACATCTTGCCCGTGCGTCCGAGCCCGGTCTGGATTTCGTCCGCGATGAAGAGCGTGCCGTGCTTCCGGCAAAGCTCCTGCGCTCTATTATAGAAGTCGGTCTTCGGATACTTGCAGCCCTTGCCCTGCACCGGCTCGAATACGAACGCCGCCACATCGCCCTTCGCCAGCTCGCGTTCGAGCGACGCGATGTCATCCAGTGCGACCCGCGTGTCGAACCCCGGCATTAATTCGCCAAAACCTTCGGTGAAACTTTCGCAGCCCATGAGCGACAAGGAGCCGAGGCTCAGCCCATGAAAAGCGCTCTCGAGCGAGATGACGCGCTTCCGCTGCGTTGCGGCGCGCGCGAACTTCAGCGCGCCTTCCATCGCCTCAGTTCCGCTGTTGCAAAAGAACACCGCGTCGAGGTGCGGCGGCGTGCGGTGGGTGATCGCTTCGGCCAGCAGACCGCTGAGCAACGAGCAATCCATCTGCACCATGTTCGGCAGATCCATCTCGAGCACGTCGCGGATCGCCTTCTGCACCACCGGATGATTGCGACCGATGTTGAAAACCGAGTAGCCGCTCAGGAAATCGAGGTAATCCCGATTATCCATGTCGTAGAGGTAAGCGCCTTCCGCGCGCGCATACACGCGGTCGAAACCAATCACGCGCTGCGCCGCCACCAGCGTGCGGTTCAGATGCCGCTCGTGCAGGTCGTAGTTCTCGCCGAGACGCGCGGCGACGATCTCTTTCAGATCAAAAGCCATGGCCTTTCGGTAGGCGATTTGACGGGCAAAAGCAAACTCCCGCAGCCTGAAGCCGTAGTGCCTTGTAGCGGTGCCATCCCAGCACGCAGTCGCCGCTCCTCATATGAATTTGTCTCGGCCGAGAAATGAAAAAACATTCCGGCTCGGCTGCGTAATCACTGCATGGCTGTCGTTCGCGACGCTGCTTTTGACGACCGCGCCGAGCTTTGCTGGAGCGTCAATTCGTCCGGGCATGGGAGCAATCCCATACCGGGGTGGAGTCACGTTTCGCGTTTGGGCGCCAAATGCAACGTCGGTCAACGTGGCGGGCAGTTTCAATGACTGGTCGGTGCTGGCAAACCCGCTCACGCGCGAGGATGTGAACAGCGGATTGTGGTCGGTTGATGTCGCCGGCGCGGTGGTGGGACAGCCATATAAGTTCGTCATCAATGGCGCTCTTTGGAAGCAGGATCCCCGCGCCAGAAAAGTCGGCGCGGACGGCAACGGGATCATCTATGACACGAACGCTTTTGATTGGTCGGGCGACCTCCTATTCGCGCGACCTTCGATCGACGACCTCGTCGCCTACGAGATGCACATCGGCACCTTCAACGCGCCGAACGGTATCCCCGCTACTTTCGACGACGCGATCGGAAAGCTCGATCACCTAAGTGCACTCGGGGTCAGCTTGCTGAATGTGATGCCGGTGAACAGCTTTGCGCCCAGCCCGCGCAGCTGGGGTTACGATCCGCGGGGAAGCTTTGCCATCGAGGAAACTTATGGCGGACCGGATGCGTTTAAGCGCTTCGTGAAGGCGGCGCATGCGCGCGGTATGGCGGTCCATCTCGACATCGTGCACAACCACTACGGCAGCCAGGGCGACCCTGGTGATCTCTGGAATTTCGATGGCTGGAGTGGCGGTGAAAACGGTGGAGGCATCTACTTCTACCAGACGCCAGGCTTAAGCGGCACAGGCTATGGCCCACGACCTAACTACACCAGAGATGGCGTGGTTAACTTCATCACCGATGACATCAAGATGTGGTTCGATGAATACCACCTCGATGGTTTCCGATGGGATGACGCTCCGGACATCGAGAGTTACACCGACTCATCCGGCGGCTTTCACTGGAACTCGGATGGAATCCGTCTGCTGCAAAACCTCAATCACCTTATCCATGCCAGCTATCCCGGACGGCTGAGCGTGGACGAAGCTGCTTACGACCCGGAGTATCTCGGTTTCGATTCGAGCTGGGACACTGACTATCCTATCGATCTCGCGCGTCCCCTGGTTACAACGAGCGACGCAGATCGGGATCTCTTCGCAGTTCGTGATCTCTTACAACGTTCGGCATCGAAATGGTCGCGAATCATCTACACCGACTCGCATGATACCAGTGGCGATTTGAATCACGGCCAGCGCCTGCCAACGAGAATCAGTCCCTCTTCGCCGACTGATTATTGGGCGCGCAAGCGTTCGATGCTGGGGGCGGCAATCGCATTCACATCGCCGTCGATTCCTATGCTCCTGCAGGGAACTGAAATGCTTGAGACGCGCCTGTTCAGCTCGGACACGGCACTGGATTGGAACAACACGTCAGCCCACGCGACGACGCTCGCGTTCTATCGAGACCTGATAAAACTGCGCCGAAACCTGACTGGCAAGACGGCGGGATTGCGCGGCACAAACCAGCGCGTGACCACATTCGTCAACGACGCAGCCAACAAAGTCCTCGCCTACCACCGATGGAATCGTTCGGGCGCGAACGACGACACGCTCGTCGTCATCAATCTGCAGAACACAACACCAACGCTTCCGATCGTCTTTCCGCGTGAAGGATTGTGGAACCTCGTGATGAGCACCGACTCCACGGCTTACGGCGCTGACTTTAGCGACGTGGGGACGCCCAGCGTTAACATCCCGATCGTGAACGCAACGGCCGACATCACGATCGGTCCCTACTCAGCGCTGATCTATTCGCGCGCGGCCTTTGCTGATGCCGATAATGACGGCATGCCAGACGCGTGGGAGACGCAGAACGGATTGAACCCGAACGATCCGGGCGACGCTGCGCTCGATCCAGACGGCGACGGCATCTCCAACCTGCAGGAATACATCAACAACGGTGATCCACATGTGAACCTGGCCGCTAGTCTTGATCTGCGCGCAGCCATGACGGCAAGCACCGGAGGGAATGCGAAGTGGTTCGACGAAAAGACCGTGACTCACGACGGCGTCATCGCTGCGCAAAGCGGCAGCATAACGGACAGCCAGGTCTCGTATTTCGAATTACCGATCACAGGCCCCGATACCATCTCGTTCTGGTGGAAAGTAAGCAGTGAACAATCATACGACTACCTCACGCTCTCTCTCGACGGCACCATCGTCACCCGCATTTCCGGCGAGGTGGATTGGTCGCAGCTTCAGACCCAGGTTCCACCCGGGACCCATACCCTGCGATTTAGCTATGCGAAAGACTACAGCGTCTCGATGGGCAGCGACGCCGGATGGGTCGATCAGCTCATCACGAATTTTCCCCGCATCAACCGAATCGTCGCGCCGAGCGGTTCTCCTGTCGCGATCGTCTGGGCTGGGAAGGCCTGCCGAAGCTACACCGTGCAATTCAGCGATCAGCTAACCACGTGGCAAGACCTTAGCCTTGCGACATACAGCGCGTCGACAGACACAACCTTCACCGCATTCGATAGCACTTCACCGCGCCCAAACCGCCGCTTCTATCGCGTCGTCATGGCGCCGTAGCGGGTGCTGTCGTTCCCGCGAAAACAGAAACCGCAGAGCTCGTACGCAGCCCCGCGGTTTCGCTTAAACAAACTAACTGACTGCTTGTTAGTCTTGGTCAACCACGACTTTCGTCACGGTCGTGCTGCCCGGCGTGTCATAGTAGACATGCACCGGCACGCCGGCTTGATCATCGAGGCTTCGATCGTTTTGCCGGACTTGCTCACGTAGGTCACGGTTTTGCCGAGCGTATAGCTCGCCGGTTCGGTGACGCCTTCGCGGCGGACGACGATCGTCTTACCGGGTTCAAACGAGCTCACGGTGCCGTCGGTCGACGTCGTGCTCGTGGTCGTCTCTGTCTTGCTGCCCAGAGGACCGGATTTGGTTTTGCTTGTTTCTGTGGTTGTGGTGCTCGTCTGCGCGAACGCCAGTGGGGCGAAGGCGACGCAAGCGAGCGTCAGGATGGTCGTTTTCATAGTTCAACATTCGACCCGGGCTGCTGCGGAATTATTGAAGTCGACGGCGCCGCGAGCGAGTTGAGCGGCAGGTCGCATCGGCTACCGTGCGCAGCACATGGCCCTTGTTTCTGATCCGCCGATTACGCCTGACCTCGTCGCGAAACATGGCCTCACGACCGAAGAGTTTGGGCGGATCAGGAAGATCCTCGGGCGGGATCCGAACTTCACTGAGCTGGGCATCTTCTCCGTCATGTGGAGCGAGCATTGCTCCTACAAAAACTCGCGGCGTGAGCTGAAAATATTCCCGACCAGCGGCCCGAACATCCTCGTCAAAGCGGGCGAGGAAAATGCCGGCGTGGTCGATATCGGCGATGGCTGGGCGGTTGCGTTCAAGATCGAATCGCATAATCACCCGAGCGCGATCGAGCCGTTCCAAGGAGCGGCTACCGGCGTCGGTGGAATTATTCGCGACATCTTCACGATGGGCGCGCGGCCGGAGTTTTCGTTGAACTCGCTGCGCTTCGGGCCGATCACCGGCAACTCGCCGAACGTGAAGACGAATCGTCGCTTGTTCGCGGGCGTGGTCGCCGGCATCTCGCACTACGGCAACTGCATCGGCGTGCCGACGATCGGCGGCGAGATCTACTTCGACGAGAGCTTCGAGGGCAATCCGCTGGTGAATGTTTTCTGTCTCGGAGTCTTGCGACATGAGCAGCTCGCGCGCGGCGCTGCGAGCGGTGTGGGCAACCCCGTTTTCTATGTAGGTGCGGAGACAGGGCGCGATGGTCTTGCCGGCGCCGCGTTCGCATCGCGAGAGCTGACTGAAGAATCGCGCAAGGATCGCCCGGCCGTGCAGGTCGGCGATCCGTTCAAGGAAAAGCTGCTGCTCGAAGCGTGTCTCGAATTGCTCGCGACCGACGCCGTCGCCGGAATCCAGGACATGGGCGCGGCGGGCCTGACTTGCTCGACGTGCGAGACGGCGAGCCGCGGCGGCACAGGTGTGGAGATCGATCTCGCAAAAGTGCCGAAGCGTGAGACCGGCATGACGCCGTACGAAACGCTGCTGAGCGAATCGCAGGAACGGATGTTGATCATCGCGAAGCGCGGTAAGGAAGATGTCGTCCGGCGAATCTTCGAGAAATGGGATGTGCCCTGCGCGGAGATCGGCCTCGTCACGGACGACGGCATGATGCGCGTGCGCAATAACGGCAGCATCGCCGCGGAAATTCCGGCCAAGCCGCTCGCCGATGAAGCGCCGCTTTACACGCGCGAATTTGAGACGCCGCAGCCAACGAAAGTGCTCGATGTCGCGACTGTTCCTGAGGTCGACAATCAAGCTGCTCTGCGTGCGCTCCTCGCGGATCCGACGATCGCTTCGAAGAACTGGGTCTACCGCCAATACGATCACATGGTGCGCACCGGCACGGTGGTTTGGCCCGGCTCGGACGCGGCGGTTTTCCACGTTCGCGCGGCGAACAAATTCCTTGCCGCGACGAGCGATTGTAATTCGCTCTACTGCTCGTTAGACCCACGTGAAGGCGGTCGGATCGCAGTGGCAGAAGCAGCGCGCAATCTCACCTGCTCTGGCGCGAAGCCGCTCGCCGTGACCGACAACCTGAACTTCGGAAATCCCTACAAGCCGGCGAACTTCTGGCAGCTGCGCGAGTGCGTCGAAGGTGTCGCGGAAACCTGCCGCGCGTTCGACACGCCGGTCACGGGCGGCAACGTCTCTCTATATAATGAGAGCCCCGCCGGCGTGGTCGATCCGACTCCGACCGTCGCGATGGTGGGCCTGATCGACAACGAAGCGCACATCACGACACAATGGTTCAAGGACTCTGGCGATGTCGTGATTCTCATCGGTCGAGTGGGCGAAGATCTCGGCGCGTCGCGCTTCCTCAAAGTTTGTCATGGGCGCAAAGAAGGACTGCCGCCGCGGCTGGACATCGACCGCGAAATCGCCGTGCAAAACGCGGTTCGTGGATTGATTCGCGCCGGGCTGGTGAAGAGCGCGCACGACTGCTCGGAAGGCGGTCTCGCCGTTGCACTCGCGGAGAGCTGCTTCAATCCGGACGGACTCCTCGGGGTGGCCGTTGAATTGCCCGGCGAAGCGCGTGTCGATCAGTTGCTCTTCAACGAAGCGCAATCGCGGATCGTCATCTCCATCGATTCAGAGAAACTGGAACAGGTGAGATCCCGCCTAACGAGTGTTCCATTTCACGTCCTCGGCGAAGTCACTGGCGATGCGCTCCGGATCAAAGCGGCTGGCCAGGAACTCCGCTGGCCGATCACCGAGCTCCACGACGTCTGGTTCCACTCCATCGAGCGAATCATGAGCTCGGACGAGACCGCATCTTGAGTGCAGCGGCGATTCGTGGATTGTAGCTGATAATGTCCTTCGACCTGTCGAGGCAGAGCGCCGCGGAGAGTTCTCCCCACCCCGAGCACGAGTGCGGCATTTTTGCCGTATTCGGCCATCCGAACGCGGCCGTGCTGACCTACTACGGTCTGTTTGCCCTGCAGCATCGCGGGCAGGAGAGCGCGGGGATCGTGACCAGCAACGACGAGGGTCGTTCGTTTCAGATGCACCGCGACATGGGCCTTGTGTCACAAGTCTTCGGCGCATCGGAACTCGAGCGGCTCAAAGGCACGCGCGCTCTGGGGCACGCACGCTATTCCACCACCGGCTCGAGCACGTTAAAGAACGCGCAGCCGTTCGTGGTGGATTGTTTCCGCGGGCAAATTGCCGTCGCGCACAACGGCAATTTGATCAACGCCGCGGTGCTTCGCGATGAGCTCGAACGCAAAGGCTCGATCTTCCAAACCACCGCGGACAGCGAGATCATTCCGCACCTGCTCGCGCAACCATCGAGCAATGGCGGGAGCGCGCTGAGCGTCCTACGTCGATTGGAAGGCGCGTTCTCCCTCCTCATCATGAGCGAGCGTGAGATCATCGCGGTGCGCGATCCGTTCGGCTTTCGGCCGCTGGTCATGGGCAAGCTCGACGGCGCCTACATCTTCGCTTCCGAAACGTGCGCCTTCGATCTCGTACACGCCGAATTCATCCGCGAAGTAGAACCGGGCGAGGTCGTCATCGTGAGCGAAGAAGGGGTGCGATCGGAGTGGCCGTTCCGCGATGAGAAGCAGGCCTTCTGCATGTTCGAATACGTCTACTTTTCGCGGCCCGACAGCATCGTCGGCGGCGTGAATGTCGCAAAGGTGCGCACCGAAATGGGCCGCGAATTGGCGCGGCGTTATCCGGTCGAAGCGGACCTCGTCGTGCCCGTACCCGACTCGGGCAACTACGCTGCGCTCGGGTTCGCGCATGAGCTCAAAATTCCCTACGAGCATGCGTTCGTCCGGAATCACTACATCGGTCGGACTTTCCTTCAGCCGAGCCAGCTGATCCGTGACTTCGACGTGCGCGTGAAGCTCAACCTGATCAAGGAAGCGGTGGAAGGAAAACGCGTCGTCGTGATCGATGACTCGATCGTGCGCGGAACCACGGCGCGAGCGCGGGTGGTTAACTTGCGCGAAGCCGGCGCGAAGGAAGTGCACATGCGCGTGAGCTGCCCGCCGCATCGATTCGCCTGTCATTACGGCATCGATTTTCCCGATCCCGAAAAGCTGATCGCGAACCAGCTCTCGATGGAAAAAATCTGCGAGTATCTCGGCGTCGATAGCCTCGGCTACCTGGACGTCGACGGCATGATCCGCGCGACCGGCCGGCCAGCGGATTCATTCTGCCTCGCCTGCTTCACAGGCAACTACCCGTTGCCCGTCGATCCGCAGCTCGACAAGTTCATCATGGAAAAACGCGAGGGTCGCTCGAAGGCGCTCGCGGAACAGGAAGCGCAGCCGACGCTGTTCGCCGACCTCGCATGAGGCGCGCGGCAGTCATCCCGAGCGAAGTCGAGGGACCCCGTTGCCTAACGAGTGATGTAGCCGCGGGGTTCCTCGACTGCGCTTCGCTACGCTCGGAATGACGCGCAAGAAAGCGTACGCGCGCGCCGGCGTCGATGTTGATCTCGGCAACCTCGTGAAGCGCCGCATCCAGGCGCGCGTGAAGAGCACGCACGGGCCTGAAGTCTTGGGAAAGATCGGCGGGTTCGGCGGTTTGTTCGCGCCGGACTTCAGCGGGATGCGCGAGCCGGTGTTGGTCGCGAGCGTCGATGGCGTCGGGACGAAGCTGAAGATCGCCTTCGCGATGAAGAAGCACGATACCGTCGGCGCCGATTTGGTTAACCACTGCATCAACGACATCGCAGTGCTCGGCGCGCGGCCGTTGTTCTTCCTCGATTACATTGGCGCGGAACGTCTCGAGCCGCCGGTCTTCGATCAGATACTAGCCGGCTTCGCGAAGGCGTGTCGCGCCGGTGGCTGCGCGTTGATCGGCGGCGAAACCGCGCAAATGCCCGGGATCTATCAGCGCGGTGAATACGATCTCGCCGGGTGCATCGTCGGCGTGGTCGATCGGAAGAAGATGATCGACGGAAGTAAGATCCGCGCCGGGGATGTCATTCTTGGCCTTCCTTCGAATGGCCTTCACACCAACGGCTACTCGCTCGCGCGAAAGATCCTTTTCGACGAGATGAAGCTGAAACCCGGCGCGAAACTGCCGGGCCTGAAGCACTCGTTAGGCGAGGAACTTCTGCAAACGCACGTGAACTATCAGCCGAAGCTGAACAAGGTCGGCTTCGAAAACTTTCATGGTCTCGCGCATATCACCGGCGGCGGTTTGATCGACAATCTGCCGCGCGTTCTGCCGAAGGATTGCGATGCCGTGATCGACACGAACAGCTGGCCTGTGCCGCCGCTTTTCGAACTACTCGCCGCGAAGGGCAAAGTCGATCGCGAGGAGATGTATCAGGTCTTCAACATGGGCATTGGCATGGCCGTAATTGTCGCAGCTAGTGACGCGAAGGAGATCGCGCGCAAGTTGAAGGCGCGGATGATCGGCCACATCGAAAAAGGCCGCGGAGTAACCCGCCTTGTTCTGAGTAACCGACCGACCTAGTCTCTGTGCCCGATGGAAAAGCGGCAGCTCGGCAAGACAGACATGCACGTCAGCGTGCTCGGTTTTGGTGGCGCCGAGATCGGCTACGAAGGCGCGACCGCAGAGACGGTGCAGGCGCTCTTGAATAGCGCGCTGGATGCCGGCCTCAACGTCATCGATACGGCGGAGTGTTATGAGACCAGCGAGGATCTCATTGGCCAGACGGTGAGTCGTCGCCGCCACGAATTTTACCTCTTCACCAAGGTGGGACATCCACGCGGAGTAGGTAGTGAAGATTGGTCGGCCGGTTCTATTCTCGAGAGCATCGAGCGCAGTCTTCGCCGCATGCGCACTGATCGCGTCGATCTCGTCCAGCTCCATAGCTGTTCGGAAGGCGTCCTGCGCAAAGGTGACGCGATTGCAGCGTTACAAACCGCGCGGGACCGCGGCTACACGCGTTTCATCGGCTATAGCGGCGACAGTCGCGCAGCGAAGTTCGCGGTCGAGTGCGGTGCCTTTGATACCTTGCAGACGTCTTTGAATATTGCCGATCAGGAGCCGATCGAACTGACCTTGCCGATCGCGCGTGAGAAGAACATGGGCGTGATCGCAAAGCGGCCGATCGCGAATGCCGCCTGGAAGTCGGGGCAGAAACC
>JALZAD010000129.1 GCA_030948555.1 Verrucomicrobiota bacterium
CCAGATCACTGCGCCGAATGCGAAGGCATTGGACAGCTCCAGCGGCTTCCTCACACGCGCGGATGCCAACTAGCGTTGTCGCACCGCTGCCGGTTTAGGCAGCGCTTATGCGCCAGCAGTCGCGAGACTGAACCCGCAGCGACGCATCCGGCCAGATACGTCGGTTGCACCTCTAAAATCATTAACGCTGCGGCGGGCCGCACTCGAACGCGTTTAGAAAAGCCGCTCCAGGAAACAGCAGCTTCTGCGGAATTGCACCCGTCGCCGCGTGCAACCGCTTGTGACCGACGGGCGTTTCCACTAAAAGGAGCGTTCCTAGATGTACTCAGGGCGGATCACAGGGGGAAAACGGCGGATCCGTCAGCGGGTGCTTTGCGGACCGGGCCGCGTCGCGCTGATCTGCTGTGTGGCCGCGAGTGCGTTAAGATTCAGCGGCACCGCCCAAGCGCAACGCGCGCCACAACCAATAGGCTCGCTGCAATCACGAGAGGTTCTCGCGCAACAATCTCCCGTCGCGAACGGCGAAGATCCCCGAAGCTTGGTGCGCGCGCTCGCCAGCTCGTGGGTCGAAGGTCCCCGCATCCCTGCGGCGGTCGGACACTATGGTTTTGCCCAGTCGGGTTCCGATTTCTACATTCTGAGCGGCTCCGCGCCGGGCAACGTCACAGCAGCTTGCTGGCGATATAGCGCAGACAGCGATAGCTGGGTCTCGTTGGCGGACGTGCCCGTTGGCTCGGAGGCGCCTGCCGCCGCATACCTGGGCGGCAAGATTTTTCTCGTCGACGGATTCTCTGGCGAGGGCCGGATGCGCCTCTATGACATTGCGACGAACACCTGGTCAGCAGGGCCTTCCAGGCCTGGTTTCACCTACAGCTATGGCGCCGCAGCCGGCGCGTTTCGAGGCAAGGTATTTGTGGTGGGTGGCGGCGACGGTCTCAGCCCGGCCCTGTCAATTTACGACGTAAACACGAACACTTGGTCGAGCGGGCCGGACGCGCCCGCGCCTTACCTGCTCGGCGGCTACACGCAGGTCGGGAAGTTTCTTTACCTTGTCGGAAGCTGGACGGTCGATCCGGCAAACAACTCGAGCGTCACGATGAGGCTCGATATGTCGACCTTGACCTGGAGCGTCGGACCGAGCTTCACGCCGCGGCGCGGAGATTTCGCTCTGGCCGCCTCAGGTTCGAAGCTCTTTGCCATCGGCGGAGACACGAATGGAGGCGGCTACTTTGATAGCAGCGCGGCGGTCGATGAACTGGAAACTGGCTCCTGGCCTGCCGGTGCGTGGCTACCTTCCGCCGACGACTTGCCGGAGCCGCGTCAGAGCAATCAAGCCGGCTTCTTCAGCACCGCGCGGACGAGCGGCGAGATTTGGACGACAAGCGGTTTCACGGGCGCAACCCACAGCTATCGACCGGAGCATCTCTATCGGCACGCTCCGCCAGACGTCGTTGATCCGACACCGACACCGACTCCGACACCGACACCAACGCCAACTCCAAACCCAACAGCAACGCCAACGCCGAGTCCCGCTGCGACTCCGACCATTGCCGCCCTAGAAAGTATCTCAACGCGCGCTCGCGCTGGCGCGAACGACGACGTCATCATTGGCGGCTTCGCCGTGCGCGGCCCCGGAACGAAACGCATCCTCGTCCGCGGCCTTGGTCCGGTGCTTGGCGATGCGCCGTTTAACGTCCCGAACGTCCTCGCGAATCCGACGCTCACGGTTCTGCAGGGACAAACGCCCCTCGCCACGAACGATGATTGGAGCAGCGGACCGAGCGCGCAGGAGCTTGTCGCGATCAACCGACAGCCGCCGAAGTCTTCTGAACCGGCGCTGATTCTTACGTTGGCGGAGGGCGACTACACCGCGCAGGTCCGCGGCGTGAATAACACAACTGGCGCGGGGTTGGTGCAGATCTATGACCTCGATCCGGGCTCGACTCCGCGCTTGCAGAGTATCTCCACGCGGTCCGTCGTCGGGACAGACGATGACGTCCTGATCGGTGGCGTAAACCTTCAGGGAAGCGGCACGCAGAGAGTTGTCATTCGCGGCATCGGTCCGTCGCTCGCGCAGTTCGGGGTGGCAAATACGCTCGCCGACCCGACGCTCCGCATCGTTGACGCGAACGGCACCGTCCTTGCCGAAAACGACAACTGGGGAACAGACATCAACGCTGGCGAACTAGCGACGCTCGGCCTCGCGCCCATGCAGATCGAACCGGCAATCGTGCGCAGGCTCCCGCCCGGCGCTTACACCGCAATTGTTAGCGGGGTGAACCGGACGACAGGCGTTGCACTAGTGCAGGTATATCTTGTTGACTGAGTTTCGAACGATCCTGCGAAGCAAAATCGCAATCGGCTGTTTGCATTCTCACAAGCTGCCGCTGGCCGGACTCGAACCGGCACGGGCCGTTAAGCCCAACGGATTTTAAGTCCGTTGTGTCTGCCATTTCACCACAGCGGCGGAGCTCCTTCTTACGAGGGGAGAAAGGCTTTCTCACAAGTTTCGGCTTGTCAGGTGTGCTACACGGTGTGCTACACACTTTTGACAACCGGAGACTCGCGAATGACAACCAATGACACTCTCGCCGTAAGACATCACCGCAGGTTTGAGCCAGTGCTCGACACGCGCAAGCGCAAAGTCCCCGGCCTCTGGTTGCGCGGCTCGCGCTACTACGCGCAGCTGCGGGTTAATCTTGGGAACGGCCGCACTGCGCCACGGCGCATCGCGCTCGAAGCGGCCGACCCGACCGCCGCGCGCGGCGAGCTGGAGCGAAAGCGGACGGAGAAGCGCGACAACAAGCTCGCGCGGCCGGGCCATCGGCCGAAGCTGGAAGACTTCGCGCCTGAATATTTCGCCAGCGCGAAGCACACGAAGAAAAAGCCTGCCACGCAGCGGAGCGAAAAGC
>JALZAD010000278.1 GCA_030948555.1 Verrucomicrobiota bacterium
ATCCAAGCATGTCCCCCGGCGGGTGGCACGTAATTGGCCGCACGCGGTTACGCCTTTTCGACGCGGAGGCCGATCCGCCCGCGCTGCTGCAGGCGGGAGATCGCGTTCGCTTCCGCGCCATCTCACCCGACGAATTCGACGCATGACCCTGATCGTCGAACGCGCCGGATTCGTTACCACCGTCCAGGATCTCGGACGGAGGGGTCACCGCGCGAGTGGCGTCTCGTTAGGCGGCGCGCTCGATACGAACGCGCTTCGTGTGGCGAATCTGCTCGTCGGCAATGATCCGGCCTGCGCCGGCCTCGAGCTCAGCATGGGAAACGTGCGGCTGCGATTCGCCGACGACCGCTTGGTCGCGTGGTGCGGCGGCGTCTTCGACGTTCACATTGGCGAAGCCGTAGCCGGTAGCGGGCGGGCCGCTTTGGTCAGAGCCGGCGAGGAAGTTTTGATCGCGGCGAGACAAGGCCGCGCGTGGCTCGCCATCTCTGGCGGCATCGATGTGCCGCCTGTTCTCGGAAGCCGCTCAACCGATCTGCGCAGCGGATTTGGCGGATTCGCAGGACGTGCGCTGCGCGACGGCGATCTCGTCCGACTCGGAACGCTGAGTTGTTCCAGCAATGCGCTGACGAAGAAGTTATGGACGAAGCGCGTGGCGGATTGGTCCGCGCCTAACGAGTGGTCGAACACGGCCTTGCGGCATCCATTCCTCCGCATCATCGCAGGACCTGATCGCGATCTATTCGAACCCACAGCGCTGGAGCGGCTGGTCTACGAGCCGTTCACCGTCTCCGCTGATTCCGATCGGATGGGCGTGCGTCTCGATGGTCCCGAACTGCAACGACGAATCGCCGGCGATTTGCTCTCCGAAACCGTCGTGCCGGGAACAATCCAGGTGCCGCCCGACGGCCAGCCGATCATCCTCCTTCCGGATTGCCAAACGATCGGCGGCTACCCGAAGATCGCGCACGTGATCACCGTCGATCTCGCGGCCGCGGCGCAATTGCAGGCCGGCGACACGGTGCGTTTCGTCGAGACAGATGTGGCCGGTGCGCAGCGCGCGCTCGCGGAACGGGAACGCCAGCTCGCGCTGTTCCGCGTCGGACTGGAACTGCGAACCCGATGGAGCTGAGCGTTGATCTGAATGCCGATCTCGGCGAAGGCGCAGGCCAGGACGACGCGCTGCTCGAACTCGTCAGCTCGGCGAACATCGCCTGCGGTTTGCATGCGGGGAATGCTGCGATGCTGCGCGATTCGATCCTCGCGGCGAAAGCGCGCGGCGTCGCAATCGGCGCGCATCCCAGTTTTGATGATCGGGCGAACTTCGGCCGAACCGAGATCGCGCTGCCGCCGCATGACGTCTTTGCGCTCGTCGTTTATCAACTTGGCGCGTTTCTCGCCGTTGCTCACTCGTTAGGCGCGACCGTGCAGCACCTGAAACCGCACGGCGCGCTCTATAACATGGCGGCGCGGAGCGAAGAAATGGCTGACGCCATAGTCCGCGCGATGAAGGCGGTCGATCCCAGGCTGCTTCTCTTTGCGCCGGCGGCGAGCGCGTTGGCGCGCGTCGCGGAAGCGAACGCGACGCCGATCGCCCGCGAAGTTTTCGCCGACCGCAATTACATGCCGGACGGTTCGCTCGTTCCGCGCACGCGGCCCGATGCTCTGCTGCATGACCCAGCGGAAGCCGCGAACCGCGTCTTCGGAATGCTCCGCGACAACACGGTGCGCGCGATCGATGGCAGCGAAGTGCACGTGGAAGCGGACACGATCTGCGTGCATGGCGATACGCCGGGCGCCGTTGAATTCGCGCGCGAGTTGCGGCTCGCGTTGCACCAGATGGGCGTCTTGGTCGCGGCGGTCGGGACGTAACGGGGAACCACGGATCAACACCGGATGAAGAAAGAAGAGTCATCCCGAGCGAAGTCGAGGGACCCCGTCGCAGTATCCGTTATATCGTCGCGGGGTCTCTCCACTTCGCTCCGCTCCGGTCGAGATGACGGCTTTTCATTCATCCGTGTTTCATCCGTGTTGATCCGTGGCTAGATCTTCTTCTCCCACCGCCAGGACAGGCGGCGAGCGTCAGCTTAACCACTCGTTAGGCCAGCTCGACGCGACCATGATCGTGATCGGGTCGATGATCGGCTCGGGCATCTTTCTCACCTCGGCCGAATCGGCGCGACTGGTCGGCGCGCCCGGTTGGCTGCTCATGGCTTGGGCGCTCGCGGGATTGCTCACGATCACCGGTGCGCTCTGCTGCGCCGAGCTTGCGGCCATGTTGCCGCAGGCCGGCGGCCAGTATGTTTTCCTCCGCGAAGCTTACGGCCCGCTCTTCGGATTCCTCTTCGGTTGGGCGATTTTCCTCGTCATCCAAACCGGCACGATCGCGGCGGTGGCGGTCGCGTTCGCGAGATTCACGGGTGTGCTCGTTCCGGGAATTTCGGCCGCGAATTACCTCGTCGCGCCCATCTACCTCGTCGGCCGCTACGCGATCAGTCTCTCGACCGAGCAACTCGTCGCGGTGGTCATGATTCTCCTCCTCACCTGGACGAACACGCGCGGCCTCGAGCTCGGCAAGCTGGTGCAAAACAGTTTCACCTTCGCGAAGACCGCTGCGCTGATCGGTCTGATTGTGATCGGCCTCGCCTTCGGATGGAATGCGAGCAGCGCGGCGCGCAGTGCCTCGTGGTGGAACTCGAGTGCGAACGGCTGGTTGCCCCAGGTTGCTCAGCCAGGTCTCGCCGCAACGGGGACGCTCGCGCTTTTGATGTTGTTAGGCCGCGCCATGGTCGGGCCGCTCTTCGCGCAATCGGCCTGGAACAACGTGACCTTCACCGCGGCGGAAGTGCGCGATCCCGGCCGCACCCTACCGCGCGCGCTGCTCATCGGCTGTGCGGTCGTAGTGACGTTGTACGTGCTCGCGAATGTCGCCTACATCGCGACGCTCTCGTTAGGCCAAATCCAGAACGCGCCGCAAAATCGCGTCGCGGTCGCGGCGATAAACGCGGTGCTCGGGCCGATCGGAACCATCCTGATGGCGATCGCGATCATGATCTCTACTTTCGGTTGCAACAACGGCCTCATCCTGGCCGGCGCGCGCGTCTCCTACGCGATGGCCCGCGATGGTCTCTTCTTCCGCGGCGCGGCAAAATTGAACGCGCGCAAAGCACCGGCCGTGGCGCTCGTCGCGCAAGGGATCTGGGCGGCGTTCCTGACGTTGCCGCGCACGATCACGAGCGATCAAAAAACCGGCGTCTTGAGTTACGGCAATGTTTACACCCAGCTGCTCGAGTACATCGTGGCAGTCGATCTCGTGTTCTACATCCTGATGGTCGGCGCAGTGATCGTGCTGCGACGAAAACTTGCCGCTGCGCCGCGGCCGTATCGAACGTGGGGTTATCCCATCGTGGCTCTGATCTACCTGACCATCGCGGGCATCCTGACGGTCGATCTCGTCTATCTCGCGCCGGCCACATCGGGCGTTGGCTTCCTGCTCGTGCTGACCGGCGTGCCCGTTTACCTCGCGTGGCGGAAGCGGTCGGCCGCCTGATTCGCCCCTCGTTCTCACTTGTTAGGCAAGGGGAGGACTCGTTAGTCTCGCGGCATGAAAACACCCTTGCTCATCCTTGCCGCGCTGGCCCTGCCGGCGATCGCGTTTGCCCAGACGAAAACCAATGCCGAGACCGAGAAAACGGTGACAAAAATCGAGCACGACTTCAGTGCTGCGCTCGTGAAAGGCGAGACCGCCGTGCTGGAGCCGATGATGGCGGATGACCTGCAGATCGTGACGCCGGATGGCGCGACCGAGACGAAGGCGCAGTTCCTCGCTGATGTGAAATCAGGCGATCTGAAGTTCGAGGCGAGCGATATCAGCGACATCAAAGTCCATGGCGCCGACGCGGACATGGCGGTTGTGACCTATCGCAGCAGCGACAAAGGGAAATACAAAGGCAACGACGTCAGCGGCGAGTATCGCTGGACCGATGTGCTTATGAAGCGCGACGGCAAATGGCAGTTCATCGTCGCGCAAGGAACGCCGATCGCGAAACGGCCGGGCCAATAGCGGCGCCGATCCAACGCCTGCGCGCTTGGAGTTGGCGACTTCGGCCCGGCCTGAAAGGTCAGCTTGCGATGCGCGCTGTAATGCGAAACAACCCAGTAGCCGGCCGCGGCGGCAAAGAGCAGATGCACGCCGACACTCGCGATGAGCACCGGTGACAAGCGCCAGCGTTTCAGACCGACTCTGCTTGCCTAACGAGTGGCTGCGGTGCGCCGTTTCACTCAGGCCGTGCGGCCGTTCGCCATGCGCAAGGTCCAGCGATAAAGCACAAACGCGACCGCGGCGAAAGCGGCGCCACCGATGAAGATCGAGGCGGTTTCGAACGTTGGGCCAACCACCCCGAGCGGCGCAGCTTTGCCCGAAAAGACGACGATCGCTGAGATAATCACGCCGATGAGGCTCTCGCCCACGATCAGGCCGGAGGCGAGCAGCACGCCGAGTTGCTTCGCGCCTTCGGGGTTGCGTGTGCGATCGGCGCTCCGGTCGAAGACGTAGCCGACGATCGTGCCGACCACGATCATGAGCGTGCTTTGCGTCGGCAGATAGATGCCGAGACCGACCGCGAGTGCCGGAATGCTCAGGCCCTTCGTCGTGCGGGCGAGCGTCTCGTTCAGCAGGATGACCGCAGCGCCAATCCCGACGCCGATCCCGATCAAGCTCCAGTCGATGTTTCCCGAGATGACGCCCTGCGCGAGCGAAGAGATAAGGCCTGCTTGCGGTGCGGCGAGCGGGTTTGGCCGCAGATCAGCGCCGGGCGCGCCGACGAAACCGTAGGCTTGGTTGACCAGGTTGAGGACGGGCGGGATTACCAAAGCGCCGGCGAGCACGCCGATGATCAGCGCGACCTGTTGCTTCCACGGCGTGGCGTCGACCAGCTGCCCGGTCTTCAGGTCCTGCAGGTTGTTGTTCGCGATCGCGGCGACGTTGAAAACGACCGCGGTGGTGAAGAGCGCAAAGGCCATCAACGCCTTGCCCGCTTCCGGACCGACGTAAGGTTTCACCCCGACGACGAGCAACAACGCGGCGCCGATCACGACCAGGATGCCGATGCCGGAGAGCGGGCTGTTCGACGAGCCGATCAGCCCCGCCATGTAACCGCACACCGCGGAGACGAAGAAGCTCATGAGGAAGACGTAGACGATGCCGCCGATGATCAGCGTGGGCAGGTGCGCGCCGAGTCCGCTGGAGTTCGCGAAATAGCCGAGGACCCAGCCGATCGGCAGCATGCAAACGAGAGTGACGACACCGACGATCCCGATCGGGATGTCGCGCTCTGTGATCGGCAGCGTGTCGGCCTTGCCCGTTTTGCGCGGTCGGTTCGCTGCCATCGCACCGTAGAGCCCGACGACGACCGGCTTGACCAACTTTAGCA
>JALZAD010000326.1 GCA_030948555.1 Verrucomicrobiota bacterium
GCTTATCGGCTGCTGTGTCCTGTTCGGCAGCGTCAGTCCGCTCCGGGCACAGAACGAAATCGAGGTCGCGCCATCGAAAGGTGACGCAAAGGTCCACGGGCAATACCCGATGGCCTACAAAGAAATCACGCAGCGGTGGCTGGAGACGCAGCTAGCGGATCCGGGCAGCGCGATGATCGACTGGGTGACTGAGCCGAAGCCGGGCGAATACAAGACGCAGAAGGGCGAGCGGCATGTCGGCTACGTGGTGGACTTTAAGGTGAATGCGCGGAACCGCTTCGGGAGTTATACCGGTAAGCAGCTTTACCGGGTGGTGATCAAGAACGGCGATGTGCTCTGGGGCGGGCACCCGCGTTACTAGCGGCGCTCGCGTGTGCGATCACCTGCATGTGCGCGGTGGCGTCCCGAGCGTGTGGAGACGGCGAGGATCTCGCCAGGGCGGGTGGAGCGTGTGTGTTTGATGGCGTGATCAGGCGCGTGTGGGGGAGGTCCTTCGGCGCGCTTCGCCAGCCTCAGGATGACGGGTGGGGAATTGGGCGCGGGTGAGGTGTACGCGAGCAGGCGGTCTAACGAGTCGAAGCGTCTGACGCAGACGCCTGCAACGGCTGTGATCATGTCGGGCCTCGAATTGTAGGGCGTTTCTGTGAAACGCCATGGCGTCGGAAACCAGACGCCCTACAAAGCCTGGGTGGTCGGCAGTCGTAGAGCGCCGCTACAGCCATGGCCCGCGCTGTTAGGGTCGGCCCGACCCGGTCCTCTCGCGTGGTTGGCATGTCATCCCGAGCCTGCGGAGACGGCGAGGGATCTCACCACGGCGGGTGATGTTCTCTCGTCGAGAGCGTGATCTGTAGCGCGTGGGTGAGGTCCTTCGGCGCGCTTCGCCAGCCTCAGGATGACGGGTGGGGAATTGGGCGCGGGTGAGGTCTAGGCGAGCAGGCGGTCTAACGAGTCGACGCAGAGTTGAGACCAGGTCTCGAGGTTGTCGCGGCGGCTGATCAGTTCTTCGCGGCTGAGGAAGGAGAGGTTGGTGATCATCGCCTCGCGTTTTTCCGCTTTCGGTTCGGCGAGGTCGAAGACGTGGACGATGCCGAGATGGACCTGGCCGACTTCCGTGGTGTCGTCGTTTAACAACGCGACCACGCGATCTTTAAAGGGGCTCGTGATCGTGATCTCCTCATTGACCTCGCGCTCGACGCCGGCGCGGTAGGCATTCTCGTCAAAGGCAAAGAGCGACTCATCCGTGTCGTTCATGTGCCCGCCGATGCCGATCGAGCCTTTCGCGACGAGCCGTTGTTCGCCGGCTTTCTTGCCGCGCACGTAATGCAGGACCTTGCCGGCATGCGCGACGATCACGTAGGGGATGATCTGTTTATGCGCCGGATCGTTCTCCGCCTCGCTGCGCGGCAGGAAGAAGTTATTGCCGCGCGAGAGCAACGCGGGGAGATAACGCTCGGGCTCGAAGTTCAGCCCGTGGAAGCTGCCGAGCTCGTCGAAGAGACTTCGCCTGACGACGAGTACGTTCTCTTCTTTCAAAAGTTGTAGGTCACGCCGAACTGCGGGCCGAAGAGATTGAGGCTCGGGTTCGGGTCGGTTTGCCCGCCGTTCGAGAGGTGCTGGTAGAGCGCGCCGGCGGTCACGCTGAGGTGATCATTCACGCGGTAGGAGACGCCGATCGCGCTTAGGATGTTGAAGGTGAAATCCTGGCCCTGCGCGCCGAAGACGGTTTCGTGTGCGTCGATAAAGCCGAGACCGACGCCGCCAGAAACGTAAGGCGTGATGCGCGAGCCCGGCTGGACGAAGTTGTAGCGCATGCCGGCCGAGACGCCGAAGTAGTGCGTCTCAGGTCCGCGCAGGATCGGCTCGGCCATGCCGAGGAAGTAAACCTGGTGGTAGCCACGCCAGAAGCCGGGCCGATCATTCACTCCCCAACGCCAGCGGCCGGTGATGAAAAGCGCACCGATCTCGTAACTGTTCGGGTTGGCGATCGAACCCCAAAGGTAGGAAGTCTCAGCCGCCATCTCGAAGCTCGGCGCGACCAACTCTGTCGGTCCGTCGATGCGGCGACTGACGGCTTCGGTGCCGCCGTGGGCGAGTGTTCCGCAGGCGAGAAATGCCGCAATTCCAAGGCCGAGAAAACGCGTGAAAATCATAAGAGCGCGCTACGATAGGATGAGCGGCTCTGATTGCAATCTGTCGCGGCGACTGCGAGCATCGCCCGATGAAAAAGCTTCTCCTTGGTCTCTTGCCGCTCGTTCTTTTCGCCACTCCTGCCGTGCTGCGGGCGCAGGATTCCGATGGGAAGGCGCAGCAGCTGGCGCGTGATCTTTGGAAGGCGAGTGGCGGCGAAAATTGGGGAAAGGTGAAGGCGATCCGTTTCACCTTTGTGGTCGAAGACAACGGCAATCAGCTCGCGCGCGCGGAGCACGATTGGGACGTGGCGGCGCAGACCGATCACGTGAAGTGGAAGGACAAGGACATCACGGTGAGCGTGGCGTCGATGCCGCAGGACGAAGCGGCGAAGGCGGCTTTCGGACGATGGACAAATGACAGCTACTGGTTGCTCGCGCCGCTCAAGGTGCTCGATCCGGGAGTGAAGCTGTCGTATGGCGGGAGCAAGGAAGTGGACGGCGCGAACTGCGAGACCTTGCGCGTCAGCTTCGCCGCTGTGGGCATGACGCCGGGCGATCAATACAACTTCTACATCGACCCTGCGACGAAGCTGCTGAAGGCCTGGGATTACATGCCGAAGCCGGACACGGAGATGCACGGCTCGTGGGAGAAATACCAGGAGGCGGGTGGCTTGAATCTGGCCATGGAGCACAACTTCGGCGGCAAGATGATTCGCTTCGAGAACGTGGAAGTGAAGACGGCTCAGTAGCCGTTCACGAACATCGCCATGTCTTGCGGCAATGGGCTGGTCCATTCGCCGATGCCGTCGATCGCCAGCTTCGCTGAATGGAGCGCGTGCCGTGGTAGAAGCAGCGCGCGCTCGAGTTCGCTCGTCCAGCCGGTTTCGATGAATCGGAGGTAGAGTCGTTCGTCGGGGCCGTAGATCTTATCGCCGATGATTGGATGACCTGTCGCGGCGAGATGGACGCGAATCTGGTGAGTGCGGCCGGTCAGCGGAACGGCGCGGATGATCGCGAATTCGTCGCCCGCACGGCGGAACCGCTGTTCAACGTGAAACTCTGTTGTCGCCTGCGCGCCTAACGAGTGGATGGTTTGCTTGAGGTAAATCGGCGATGGGCCATGTGCGCTTTGCTGCGCGAGCGGCGCGTCGATTGTCTTCCTTTCCCATTCCGGCCAACCCGAGACGATCGCGAGATACTCCTTCGCGATACGCTGCTCCTGCATCAAGAGCCCAAACTGCCGCGCCGCCGCTGCCGTCTTTGCGATCAGCACGAGGCCGCTCGTTTCGCGATCGAGCCGGTTGACGATCGAGACCTGTCCGCCATTCGCCAGCTCGAAGGCGAAGAGGTTGCGCAGCTCACTCCACAACGTCCGCGAACCATCCGGCTTCGTCGGGTGCACGAGCAGGAAGGGCGGCTTATGGACCACCGCATAATCATCTGTCTCCGCGACGATGCTGAAGTCGGTGCGGATGTTTGCGCGCGCTTCCGC
>JALZAD010000020.1 GCA_030948555.1 Verrucomicrobiota bacterium
TCGGAGGTGAGCGTTGAACGTCAAATCAAACCGAACCGCGGCTTGACGAGGAAGCTTCACGAAGTTAACTTCAGCGTCTAGTCCGCGTGCTGATCGGAGTGGGAACTGCGTCCCACTCTTTTTAGTCTGCGGGCTGCATGTTTTTATGAACGCGGAATTTATTGCCATGCTCGATTACCTGGAGCGGGAGCGCGGAATCAAGCGCGAGATCCTGCTCGAGGCCGTCTCGAATGCGCTCCTCTCCGCGTCGAAGAAGAGCGTAAGTATTTCGCGTGATCTTCGGATCGATATCGATGCGAAAACGGGCGTGATCCGCGCGCTCGCGCAGCCGCTCGTGGTTGAGACGGTCACGAATCCGGCGGATGAAATTTCGCTGAACAAGGCGCTCGCGATCAACCCGAACGCGCAGATCGGCGAGTCGGTGGAAGTTGAAGTGACTCCGAAGAACTTCGGCCGCATCGCCGCGCAAACAGCGAAGCAGGCGATGATGCAGCGCATCCGCCAGGTCGAGAAGGAGATGATCTACGAGGAGTTCAAGGATCGCGCGGGTGAGATCGTGAGCGGCACGGTTCGTCGCTTCGATCGCTCGGACGTGATTCTCGATCTCGGAAAATTCGAAGCCATCATGCCGCAGCGCGAGCGCGTGGTGGTTGAGGATTACAATGTGGGCGATCGCCTGCGCGCATATGTCGTCGCGGTTGAGAACGGCATTCGCGGACCGGAGATCATCGTCTCACGCAGCCATCCAAATTTTGTCCGGCGTTTGTTCGAGCTCGAAGTGAGCGAGATCGCCGACGGCACGGTGGAGATTCGCGGCATCGCGCGTGAAGCCGGTTATCGCACTAAGATCGCGGTCACGAGCGCGAACGAGAAAGTCGATCCAGTCGGCGCCTGCGTTGGGATGCGCGGTTCGCGCGTGAAGAACATCGTGCGCGAGCTGAACAACGAAAAGGTCGACATCATTCGTTGGAGCTCCGATCCGAAGGATTACGTTCTCGAAGCTTTGAAGCCGGCGAAGGTGAAGAACCTCGTCTTCGATCTCGAAAGGAAGAGTGTGCAGATCTCGGTCGACGAAGATCAGCTCTCGCTCGCCATCGGTAAGAAAGGGCAGAACGCGCGCCTAACGAGTCGTTTGACCGGTTGGGAGATCAACATCGATCGCGATACTTCCGCCACGACCGCGGTCGAACAGAAGGTCGCGCAAGCAGCGCAGAGCCTGATGGGTCCATTACCGATCACTCAGGAGCAGGCGATGACGCTGGTGAAAGCTGGATTTACGAACCTCGAAGGCCTCAGAGATGCCGACGTCTCTGATCTCGTCGACATCCTCGGAGTGGACGAAGCGAAAGCGCAGGAGATCCATGCCGCCGTGCCTCGAGAAGTAACCGCACAATAACGTGGCTCTATGAAGCCATGAGACACTTTCCAAAACGACATGCCGACCAGAACGACCAGCAGCAAGACCGCAGCGCGCAAGCCCGCTCCTTCGGGGCGGAAATCAGCGCCGAAGTCTGCCCCGGCGTCTGAGCCCGCAGCGTTAAAGACCGGCGCCGCGAAGTCCCCGCGCCCCGGTGCGAAAACCGCGCATCCGGCGCCGACAGCTACCACTCCCGCGGCGCGTTCTCGCGCAGCAACTCAGGCCGCCGCAGCCGCGGCCGCAGCAGTGCCCGCTCCGCCGCCACCCAAGCCGGTCGTCGAGACGGTGTCATTGATCGACGAGAAGAAGCCGCGGCCGAAACGGCCCGAAGGTCAGCCGCGCGTCACGAAGTCGATTCTTCCTCCGATCTCGCGCATCGTTCCGCCGCCCGCCGTCGCGCCCCCGCCTGCTCCGAAGCCAGAGCCTAAGCCAGTCGCGCCTCCACCTCCGCCACCTCCGACCGTGGTCGACTTGATCTCGCCCACGAAACCAGCGCCGGCACCGGCACCGGCACCCGCTCCAGTCGCGCCAGCGCCAGTTCCTGTGGAAGCGCCGGTCGTCGAAACGCCAGCCGCTGAGGCCGCGCCTGAGGCAGAAGCGCCCAAGATCATCCACATCAAGCCGCCGATCATGGTGAAGGATCTGGCGACGCAGCTCGGGATTAAGAATTTTCAGCTGATTAAAGAACTGATGACCGAGCACAACGTGTTCGTGAATCAGAACCAGACGATTGAGCCCGAGATCGCGACCAAGATTTGCGAGACCCACGGCTTTGTCTTTGAGATGGAGCGCCGCGAAAAAGGCGGCGGTGTCCACAAGCAAGTTGAAGTCGTCGTCGCGCCGCCGCCGCCGGTCATTGAGAAGGAAGAAGAGCTCAAGACCCGCGGCCCGATCATCACTTTCATGGGGCACGTCGACCACGGTAAGACGTCGCTCATGGACGCGATCCGCAAGACGCGCGTCGCCGCTGGCGAAGCCGGTGGAATCACGCAGCACATCGGCGCGTATACGGTCGATCACCAAGGCGCGCGCATCACCTTCCTCGATACGCCGGGTCACGCCGCGTTTACCGCGATGCGCGCACGCGGCGCGCACGTGACCGACATCGTTGTTTTGGTTGTCGCGGCGGACGACGGTCTCATGCCGCAGACCATCGAGGCGATTAATCACGCGAAGGCGGCCGAGCACGTGAAGATCATGGTCGCGATCAACAAGATCGACTTGCCCGGCGCCAACATTGATCGCGTGAAGAAGCAGCTTCAGGAACGCGAGCTCACTCCGGAAGATTGGGGTGGCGAAACGATCGTCGTCCCGGTGTCCGCGACCAAGGGTATCGGCGTCGATCAGTTGCTCGAGAACATGTCTGTCCTCGCCGAAGTGATGGAGCTGAAAGCTTCACCGACGGCGGTGCCGCGCGGCACGGTCATCGAAGCGCAAGTCGAAGCGGGTCGCGGCCCGACGGCGACAGTCATCGTTCAGATGGGGACGCTCAAGCAGGGCGACCCGTTCATCTGCGGCGACTACTCCGGCAAGGTGAAGTCGTTGGTCGACGACCGCGGTAAGCCAATCAAGGAAGCTGGTCCGGCTACACCGGTGAAGGTGCTGGGTTTCACCGGACTCCCTTCAGCCGGCGACGAATTTCTCGTCATGGACTCTGAGCGTTCGGCGAAGATGCTGAGCGAGGAACGGCTCCTCGAACGGCGCGGTGAGAAGTTGGGCGCGCCGCAACGTGCTACGCTCGAGTCGCTCCTCGTTGCGGGCGACGGGAAGAAGCATCTCCGCATCGTGATGAAGTGCGATGCGCAGGGTTCGCTCGAAGCTTTGCAGAATGCGCTCGGCCAGATCGAGAGCAAGAAGGTCGACCTCGAGATCATCCACTCCGGCGTCGGTCCCATTTCAGAGAACGACATCCTGCTCGCGAGTGCGTCCAACGCGGTCGTGATCGGGTTCAACATCAAGGTCGAGGCGATGGCCGTGAACGCCGCCAAACGCGAAGGCGTGCAGGTCAAACTGTACTCGATCATCTATGAGCTCATCGACCAGATCAAAGAGTCAATGGCCGAGATGCTCGATCCGGAGCATCGCGAAACCGTCATCGGTCACGCCGAGGTCAAGCAGGTCTTCAAGCTCAGCAAGGGCATCGTTGCTGGTTGCCTCGTCACCGATGGTCGCATCTCACGCACCGCACGCGCTCGTGTGCTGCGCCGCCGCCAGCCGGTTTACGACGGCGGACTTTCCACCCTTCGCCGTTTCCAGGACGACGTGAAGGAAGTTCGCGTCGGACTCGAGTGCGGTATCAAGCTCGGCGACTTCAACGAATATCAGGTTGCCGACGTGATCGAGTGTTACACGCTCGAGCAGGTCGCGCAGAAGCTGTGATTTGTAGCCGGGATTGCTGATCCCGGTCGGCGTTACCGACGCCACCTACAACACCGAAATGAAGCATCGCCTTTTACGCGTGAACGAGATCGTGAAGCGCGAGCTGAGCAGAATCATCACGCGCGACTTCAGCTTCGAGAACGTGCTCGTCACGGTTCACGAGGTCGACGTCACACCGGATCTCCGCAGCGCACATGTCTTTGTCAGCGTGCTCGGTAAAGGCAATCACAAGGCGGTCATCACCGAACTCGACGAGCAACGCACCGTCTTGCAGGCCGAGCTCTCGAAGCAGGTCGTTCTCAAGTACACGCCGCATCTGGTCTTTCACCTCGACGAGTCAATTGAGCGCGGCTCGCGAGTTTTCCAGATTCTCGAGGAGATCAAACCTGGCGAAGAAGAAGAAGACGAGGACCAGGACGACAGCACTCGTTAGGCGATGACGAACAATACCTTTGCGGAGATCGCATCCGCGCTCCGCGAGAACCAGCGCATCGCCGTGCTGAGCCATGTCCGGCCCGATGGCGACGCGCTCGGCAGCCAGCTCGCGCTCGGTATCTCTTTGCGCCAGCTCGGCAAGGACGTCACACTCTGGAACGAGGACGGGATGCTGGAGAAATACAGCTTCATGCCGTGTGCGGAATTACTCTCCCGACCGCCTTTGGAACCGCAGTCATTCGATCTCGCAGTCGCGCTCGATACCGCGGTGCAGAACCGGCTCGGCACTGCGGGTGACGCCGTTCGCGCATCGCGCTGGATCAACATCGATCATCACCCGACGAATCCGCGCTACGCCGCGCTTAACTACATCGACCCGCTTGCACCGGCGACCGGCCAGATTCTGTTCGAGCTACTTTCGGCAGAAGATCTGCCGATGAACTCCGAGATTGCGGAGAATCTTTTCGTCGCGATCTCGACCGACACGGGCTCGTTCCAATATCCAAACACGACTGCGCGGACCTTCGAGATTGGCGCCGAGTTGGTGAAGTGCGGCGTGAATGTCGGGCGCGTTAGCCAACTACTTTACGAAACGTATCCGCGCCGACGCACCGAGTTGCTCCGCGAACTGCTCGGGACGATGCGCTTCGATGGCGACGGGAAGGTTGCGAGCTTCAGCTTGAGCCTTGAGACCACGCGCAAGCTCGGCGTCAAAGCGGAAGATAATGAAGGGTTAATCGATCATCTCCGCGCGATCGAAGGCGTAGTCGTAGCCGTCTTCTTCGAAGAGCTGGTCGAGGGAAAAGTTCGCGTCAGCATGCGCTCGAAAAGTGAACAGGCGGACGTGGCGGCGATCTGCCAAAAATTCGGCGGTGGCGGGCATAAGCTCGCGGCGGGTGCACGCGTGCGCGGCTCGCTCAGCGAAGTGGAGCGGCGCGTTTTAGAAGAGATTTGCCATGTCGTTGACTGCCACTCCTGACGGCGTTCTGCTCGTCGACAAAGCCGAAGGCATGACGTCGCACGACGTCGTAGCACTCGTTAGGCGACGGCTTCAGATCAAAAAGGTGGGGCACTGCGGAACGCTTGATCCGATCGCCACTGGCCTGCTGCTGCTCACCCTCGGCCGCGGGACGAAGATCCAGGATCTGCTCATGAGTGAAGACAAGGAATACGCCGGAACGGTGACCCTCGGCGCGGTCACGGACACTCAGGACCGCGCGGGCAAGGTGCTCGAAGAACGACCCGTTCCGCCGCTCGACGAAGCAACAGTGCGCGCCGCGTTCGACAAATTCCGCGGCGACTTCTACCAGATGCCGCCCATGGTTTCGGCGATCAAACAGGGCGGCGTGCCGCTCTACAAACTCGCCCGCGAAGGCAAAGTGGTGGAACGCGAGCCGCGGCTCGTGCACGTCTACAGCTACGCGATTCAGCGGATCGCACCGCCGGAGATCGACTTCAGCGTGAACTGCAGCAAAGGGTTCTACGTTCGCACTTACGCACATGATATCGGCGAGACGCTTGGCTGCGGCGCGCACCTCAAGAATCTCCGCCGCACCCGTTCCGGGCGTTTCGTGGTCGAAGGCGCAGTGACGGTGGATGAGCTGCAAAACACCGAGCCGGTCGATATTCTCGAGCGCATTCTGACTTTGCCGGAAGTCTCACGGATGCGCGGCGCCTAACGAGTCGTTCAGCGATGGAGGTTCTGCGCTCGATCCCGGAATTGAGCCGCCTGCGCGGCCCGGTTTTTGCGGCGATCGGAGTCTTCGATGGTGTTCATCTCGGGCACCAGGCGGTCATCTCCACCTCCGCGAAAGCGGCCGGCGCGGCCGGTGGGACGCCGGTCGTCATCACCTTCGATCCGCATCCGGTGAAAGTGCTGCGGCCGGAAAATGCGCCGCATCTACTTACGGCGACGCAGCACAAGATCGCTCTTATTCGCGAGCTCGGGGTTGCTCATCTCCTGGTCATTCCTTTCGACGCCGCGTTTGCGAGTACGCCGCCGGAATCATTCGTTAGGCAACTGGTCGAGAGCGCGCAGCCGCTTCGCCAGATCTGCGTTGGCCACGAGTGGTCCTTCGGTAAAAACCGCGCCGGCAATCTCGATCTT
>JALZAD010000396.1 GCA_030948555.1 Verrucomicrobiota bacterium
ACGTTGGACCGCGATGCTGCGCTAAAGACCGCGAAGAGCGCGGGCCAGGAACTGCTCCTGCCGCGCATCGGAGAGACGATCGACGTGTAGCCGGATGGCTGGCCGCCGCTGGTCTAAGTTAAGTCCTACGCTTCAACCCGTCGGCCCTGTGGACCGGGGCTACAGCAGCCTCGTCGCGGTTCGAGTCGTTAGGCGGAAAGGCCTCCGTTTCGTGCAGACGCCCGTAGTCGGCGGTGATCTCACCTTCGTCGCGGAAGGTGTAGATATCGACGAAGCGTTCGCCGAAACGGACGTCCTTCCATGAGTAGTCGCGCATCGTCTGCACCGATGCGGGCACGACGGTCTCGATCGCATTCACGGAAGCAACGAAGCGCGCTTCTGTCGCAGCCAGGGTCTCGGGAGTTTCGCGGTAGAGCGGGCTCGATTCGTCGATCGTGTGGCGCAGGGTCAAGGCAGCGGGAAACGAAATGACCCGTCCGAAGTGCAACTTCAGAGTGTAGAAATGGCGGAACTCTTCGTCGTTCTCGATCGGCTCATCGCGCATGAACATGATCCGGAATTTCGCTTCCACGAGACTGCGGTCGCGCAGGTTTGCGACGCGCAGCATGAGGGTCGGCTGTCCTTTGAAGGGCGCGATTACCAGGCTGTCGCTGAATTCGATCCCGGGCTGCGGTCGTGAGAAGCGAACGAAGATGATGCCGGTGATGACGGCGAGGAAAAACATCCCGTCGACGATCTCCAGGGTGCTGACGATGTGGGCGTAAAGCGACGTCGGATACATGTGGCCGTAGCCGACGGTCGCGAGCGTTTCGGTGCTGAAGAAGAACGCGTCCGGAAAGGAATGTGGCGGCATTCCTTCGATCCCATCGCCAATGCAATACAACCCCGCGAACGCGCTGTTCATAATGAGATACGCGGTCCCGAGCAGGAGCCCGAATTGGACCCAGGTAAGCGATAGGACCCAGTTATAAAGATCGCGCCACTTCCGCGAGGCGAGATTTACTTTGTGAAACCGGAACTCACCGGCCTTGACCGATACCTTGTCGCTCGAACGCGTCATTGTGCGCAGCTCCTGCTGCTCGTCAGGCGACTAACGCCGCCGCTGCGCGAGGTGCGACATCGCCATGCTCATCGCGACCGTCCCGAGCGTCTGCACCAGCGTGGGATGCTCGGCGTAGAACTGACTCACGCGATCGACGATTGTCGGGTCATGCTTCTCGGCCTGTTCTGCCGCTTGTTGGACCGCTTCAGCCGGAACCCGCGAAGCCATCTCGGGCGTGACGTGCGTGCTCCCCTGCCCCGCGCCTGACATTCCAGCCGCGCCCATGATCTGGGAAAGGATGCCCGCGCCCGCGCCGCTCGAGAGCAGCGTATTCAGCAGATTAGCGCGCTGGTTCGGGTTTGATTTGCCGAACATCTGGCTAACGAGTTGTCCGAACGGCGGCGTCTGATCGCTGCGGAACATCGAGGCGATCCCGCCGGCGAGGTCGCTTGTCGGCGCCGCCTGCGCGACCTGATTGAAATGCGCCTGGACATCACTGTCCTGTGCCGCACCGGGTTGCGTGTAGTTCTGCAATACGTTTGCGATCTGATCCATCCAGCTCATGCCCTAAGTTCGTCGGCAATGCGCGATGCACAAGCGCGGGCAAGAGCTGTTCGTCAATGCTGTAGAGTCCGCTGTCCGCAGCGGACTCTCTCGGCACGCGACAGCATCGGTATTCCCCAACCGCTACTTCGCGTCCTTCTGCCAGTTCTTATCCGGATAAGACGGGATCGGTGGCAGTTCCTGGCGCTCCGTCTTCAGATCTTCTTTGATCTCGGCGATCGCGCGATCGAGTTGCTGGTCTTCGCCTTTGAATTCCTTCGCCGGATCGTTGTCGACCACGATATCAGGATCAACGCCGTGACCTTCGATCGGCCATTCCTTACCATCTTTCGTAAAGAGGCCGAACTCCGGCCGGTTAAGAACACCGCCATCTGTCATGGGCAGTGCGTTGCGGATTCCAGTGACGCCGCCCCAGGTCCGTTTGCCGATGAGCTTTCCCATGCCTAACGACTTAAACCGATACGGGAAGATATCACCGTCGGAGGCGCTGAACTCGTTACAGAGCGTAACCATCGGACCAATGAAGGTCTGCGGCGGATCCGTCCGAGGCGTAGCGTTCCGCTGGTGACCGACCATGACCCAGGCACGACGCAGCCGCTCGATCACCAGCGACGAGACAAAGCCGCCGCCATTCCCGCGCACGTCGACAATCAGCGCGTTCTTTCTGATCTGCGGGAAATACTGTTTGGTGAACTGGTTCAATCCCGGCTGACCCATGTCTGGTATGTGGATGTAACCAACCTCGCCGTTCGTCTGCTTGTTGACGTAGTCCACGTTCTTCTGCACCCATGCGATGTAGTAAAGCGGTGCTTCGTCCGCGATCGGAACAACCGTCACGTCGCGCGCGCCGTCATCGCTCGGCTTCGAGTTCACGCGCAGGATCACCTGGCGATCAGCCTGCCCGATCAGTAGCTGGAACATGTTCTCCACGCTCGCTACGGGCGTGCCGTTGATCGCCAGGATGTAGTCGCCCGGCTTCAAGTTCACGCCGACCGCGGCGAGCGGCGAACGCGTGTGCTTGTCCCAATTCTCACCCGGCAAGATGCGCTCGATTTTGTAAGCCTTCGTGGCCGGATCGCGCGAGAACTCGGCGCCTAGTAAGCCGGTCTTCACCCGCGGCGTCTCCGGCCGTTCGCCACCGCCGACATAGGCATGGCCGATGTTCAGCTCGCTAATGAGCTCGCCTAACAAATAGGTGAGATCGTTGCGATGATTCACGAACGGAACCAACGCGCGATACTTGTCCCCCATCGCCTTCCAGTCGACGCCGTGCATGTTCGGCGCGTAGAAGAAGTCGCGCATCTGCCGCCACGATTCATTGTAGACCTGCATCCACTCCGCGTGCTTATCCAGCATCATGTCGAGCGCACCGGCTTTGATGATCTTGTCCTTGGTCTCGATCTTCTCCTTCGGCAGATCGATCATCGCATAATCCTTGTCGATCTTGACCAGCATCTTCTTCCCGTCGCGCGTGATCTCATAGCTGTTCACGTCGCCTAGCACGGTCTCTTTTCGCTCTTCCACGTTGTAGACGCAGAGCGATGACTTACGGCTTCCGGGAGGCCCGTCCTCGTCTTCGCCGTTCGCATCCTCCTTCGCGCGGAGGTAGAATATCTTTCCTTCAACCACTCGAATCTCGCTGTAGTTACCCGGCGGGATTTCGAGACCAACCACGCGGTCCTTCATCCCATCGAAGTCCACTTTGATCGGAGCAGGCGCCGGTGTCGGTGTGGGCGAAGCTCCTTTTCCGGCGCCAGCTCCCGGGCCCGCCGACTTCTTCTCCTCGTCGGTCTTATCCTTCTCCTTCTTCTTCCCTACCTCATCACTGCGCGGACCGAGCGGGTTCTCCGTGTCCTTGGCGAGCGGCAGCAGATAGATCCGCTCCATGTTGCGATAGACTTCCGAGAATTCGATCTCGCCGAAAGTCGGCTTAAAGTCACGCGCCGAAACGAAGAGCAGGAACTTCCCGTCATCACTGAAGACGGCGCGGCTCGAGCCATACCACTCGTCGGTCACGCGCGTCGCCTTCTTATCGCCTAACGAGTAGAGATAAACGCCGGGCATCCCGTTCTCCTCCGGCCGCCCGAAGGCGATCCAGTTAGAATCCGGCGACCAATCGTAGCTCTCGTATTCGCCCGTCTTGTCCTGATCGACCTGCGTGACCTGCTTGGTCTGCACATCGACAAATTGCAGCCGCTGCTCGCGATCGCTCCAGAGCAGCTTCTTCGAATCGGGCGACCACTCGATGCCGTAGTAGTAAGTCTTTGCCCCATTCGTTAGCTGGATTGCATCGCCTTTGCCGTCCTGCGCGCGAAAGTAGAGCTCGTTCTCGCCCGTCGCGTCGGAGTTGTAGGCGATCCACTTGCCGTCCGGCGACCAAACCGCGTCGCGCTCATGCGCGTTCGACGTCTTGGTCAGGTTGCGCGGCGCGCCATCCTTCACCGGCACGGAAAACACATCGCCCCGCGCCACCGTCACGAGACGCTGACCATCGGGCGCGGTGTGCACCGTCTGGATGTGCTTCGCCGCATCAACCAACGCGCCGCGACCGCTTGCCAGGTCTTCCTTGATCTCGATTGGCACCGGGGTCGCCTGACCAGTCGCGATATCGAAGCGCCAGATGTATCCGGCATTCTCGAAGACAATCGTGTCCTTGCCGATCGACGGGAACTTAATGTCGAAATCCTTGAAGTCGGTGTAGCGCTTCGTCTCCTTCGACGCCAGATCAGTCGAGTAAAGATTCATCCGGCCGTCGCGATCGCTGATGTAGTAGATGCGATTGTCCGGGCCCCACATCGGGCAGATGTCCTGCGCCTCGTTGTTGGTTAGGTTCTCGATCGCGCCTGTCTTGAAGTCGAAGATCCAAACGTCATCCGCCATTCCGCCGCGGTAGTGTTTCCAGGTGCGGAACTCACGGAAGACGCGGTTGTAAGCCATCTTCGAATCGTCGGGCGAAAAGGAGAGAAAGCCCCCGCGCGGCACCGGGATTTGCTTCGGCAAATCGGCATCCATCCCGACGGTGTAGAGCTCGCCGAGAAAAGAATTGAACATGTGCATGCGCGTGCGGAAGGCGACCTGCGGCTTCGTGTTCTGCCAGGCCATGACGATGTTGTTCGGTCCCATGCGATCCGAGACATCATCGCGCCCGAGAGTCGCAGTAGTCGTTAGGCGCTTCGGCACGCCACCGTCCGCCGGCATGACGTAGACTTCCGTGTTGCCATCGTAAGACGAAGTGAACGCGAGCTGCGTCCCGTCCGCTGAGAAACGCGGGAAACTGCTATAGCCCGGCGCGTCCGTCAGCCGTCGCGCCACGCCGCCGTCTTTGCCGACGGTGTAAAGCGCGCCCGCGTAAGTGAAGACAATCTGCGAGCCGTTGGTGGTCGGGAAACGCAGGAGTCGCGTTGTGTTCGGGAGTTGCGGCGGTTGAGCAGAGACGGAGCCGATCGCAAGCAGCGCGACGACAACAAGAAGCAGACGTGAGAAGGAGCGCATAGAGTGCAACGAGTTCACGCTCGTTTGCCGCGCTCGTCAAACTGCGCGCTCTGATGTACAGCTCCGCGCGATGGAAGTGCGCAGCGTTGAAGCGATCGTTCGCGCCTTGGGTGACGCCAAGGTGCGTTACCTCATCGTCGGCGGTGTGGCCGTTAACGCCCACGGCTTCGTGCGTCTGACGCGTGACCTCGACATTGTCCTGGCACTCGATCCTGCAAATGCCGCGCTTGGCTTACGCACACTGCTCGGGATTGGCTATCAGCTGAGCGTTCCGGGTGGCACGCCCGAGGATTTTGCCAACCGCGATGTCCGCGAAAACTGGCGCCACGCAAAGCAGATGATCGTCCTCAAGCTCTGGAGCGACGAACACCGCCGCACGCCAATCGATATTTTCGTCTACGAGCCGTTTGACTTCTCCGCTGAGAGCGCGCGTGCGAGCCTGTTCGAAGTTTGCCCAGGAGTTCCTGCTCCGGTAGTTTCACTCCCCACCCTTCTGGAGATGAAACGGACGGCAGGGCGACCGCAGGATTTGATCGACATCACCGAACTACAGCGAATGCGATGAATCCCCTCATCAAGCCCGACTGGCGATGGGGCACGCCCGAGGGCAGCCGCGACCTTGACCGGCTTCTGGACCGCGAGCTGACCTTCCGCGAAAAACTCGATTGGCTAGAGGAAGCAGAGACGCTCGCGCTCTCCCTCAAGGCAAGTCGCGAGCGCCGCGAAGCAGAGGAAGCCGCGGACCGCGGCGCCGGCTAGCTGTCCTTTACCTGCCCGCTCCGATCTCGCCGCACCAGCCGCCGGTCTTGCAACCGCGCTCGTCGACGACTTCTTGAAGCACTCAAAGCTTCCATGTTGCTCCTTTCGCTGGATTCTAAATAGAACGCGACGCGCGTGTGCTTTGGTCAATCTCTAAGCCGCGACTCGCCTGCGCGTCTCGAGATTCGGCAGGAACGCGGTGAGCAATCCGATCAGCGGCAGATACGAGCAGACGTGGAAGACGTACGGAATTCCGTGACGGTCTGCGATCGCGCCGAGCACCGCCGAGCCGATGCCGCCCAAGCCGAAGGCCAGGCCGAAGAACAAGCCCGACATTGTCCCGACTTTCCCCGGCACCAGCTCCTGCGAGTAGACCAGGATCGCCGAGAACGCCGATGCGAGAATCACTCCGATGATCGCGCTCAAGACCGCGCACCAGAAGAGATTCGCGTAAGGCAAGGCGAGCGCGAATGGCGCCACGCCGAGGATCGAAACCCAGATCACGGCCTTGCGCCCGATGCGATCGCCGACTGGCCCGCCGAGGAAGGTGCCGAGCGCGATCGCGGCGAGAAACAAAAAGAGGTGCAGTTGCGCGTCCTTCACCGAGAGACCGAACTTTTGAATCAGGAAGAAGGTGTAATAGCTGCCGATGCTCGCGAGGTAGAAATACTTCGAAAAGACTAGAACGATAAGCAAGCCTAACGAGACGATCACGCGCGCCCGCGAAAGGTTCGATTGCGGGCCAGGGTTCGCGGAACGTTTCGCCGCGTGATGCTGCGCGAGGCTGGTGCGATACCACCGGCCGATTCCGGCCAGGATCACAATCCCGACCAGCGCGAGAAGCGAGAACCACATGATCGCGGACTGCCCGCGTGCGACCACAATCATCGCCGCAAGCAGTGGCCCGAGCGAGCTGCCCGCGTTACCTCCCACCTGAAAGATCGATTGCGCGAAGCCATATTTCCCGCCGGAGCTTAAGTGTGCGACCCGCGATGCTTCCGGGTGGAACACGGATGAGCCAATGCCGACGAAGGCAACCGCGAGCAGGACAAGCGCGAGACTTCCGGCTAACGAGAGCAAGACCAGCCCTACAAGTGTGAAGCCCATCCCGACCGCGAGCGAAAACGGCTGCGGATGTTTGTCGGTGAACGCGCCGACGATCGGCTGCAGCAACGACGCGGTGAGCTGATTGGTGAG
>JALZAD010000029.1 GCA_030948555.1 Verrucomicrobiota bacterium
AATCGTGCGCGAGAAAATCGAGCGCGAGAACAACTTCGGCCAGGCGGGCGAGCGCTATCGCGCCTTCGAGGATTGGGAACGCGATGAATTGATCGCGAACCTCGTCAGCGGGCTGAAGCCGTGCCGGCCGGAGATCCAAAAGCGGATGCTCGAGATGCTGACGGAGTGCGATGCCGACTACGGCCGACGCGTTGCAGAAGGTCTCGGCCAGAAGGCGTCCATGACAAGCGAATCAAACGGCAGCTCGTCGAGCGACGGCAAGCGCGATGCGAAAGGCGATTCCGTGACTTCGCCGCGGGCGACCGGCGCAAAAGTTTAATCAAAGAGAAACAATCGGCGGACGCTGGCGCGGGTTCAGGCCTGCGCCAGCGTTTCGATCGGGAGCGGCGCGAGAAAATCGGTCGTGTTCTCGACCTGCAGGACAGGGTCGGCAAGATGCGCGGCCAGCAGGCTGGCATCGGGCGTGGGGGCGATTCCCGCTTTTGCGTAGAGGCCAGTCTCCGCGAGTTGCGTGGTCACGCGCGCCGCTTTGCCTGCCGCATCTTTCCAGTCAGTAAACTGGATCGTGCAAAGACCCGGCGCAGTCGCCTCCACATAAGGCGCGAGGCTGAAGGCGAATTGAAGGAGCAACTCATCGAGCAGTTTTTCCTGCTCGGGCCGGCGGGTTTTCACCTCTAGTTCCAGGCAGCGCGCCAGCGCCTGGCTCGGAGTCATGCCGAGCGCAACGCCGGCCGCTTCTGCCGCGGCGTTGAGCTGGAAAATGATCGGCCGGGCTTCCTTTTCGTCGATCAATCCAACCGGCCTAACGAGCAATTCCGGCTGATGCCGCAGCGCGGCCTGCAGGAAAAAATTTGGAAGATAAAGAGTGGCAAACATTAGACCGCCAGCTCTTCCCGGCCGCCCTGCATGCGCTGCACGTGCACTTTGATCCACGCTAAATCCGGCTTCTCCTCGAGGTCGGGCAGCTGCCATTGATGGTCGAGAACAAGCTTGAGCTGTGCGCTGCTGATCATGCTGCGCCGGGTCAGGACGAGGAAGGCGGTCGCGATCGGTTCCGCCAAACGCTGCAGGCGATACCAGGTGGTCTGCGGAATTTTGCGTAGCTCGTCGGCTGAGTTCAGGACGAGATCGAGAATGACGAGTGGGAAGTTTCCATCGCGCAGGAGCAGGTCGGCTGCTTTCACCGCGTCGATCGCTTTGCCGCAGCGAACCCAAAGTAAATGACGCAGGCGTCCATTCCCAAGCGGCCCGGGATCGAACGAATCGCGGCCGTCGATCAGGGCAAGAAACTGCTGTTCGCGGTGTGCGTGAACGAGGAGCGCGGCGATCATCGACGCGCTGCCGCTGCTCGGGTGCGGGCTGGTCAGCTCCGTGATCGCGCCTCTGGGCAAACCGCCGTTGGTCGCCTGATCGAGCGCTGGAATCCCGGTGGCGAACCGCGCCTGGGCGTGGACCTGCGGCTGCGGGAAACGTTCCGCGAGGAGATTGCGGAGATCGTAGATCTTGCTGCTCGCGGCCACGCCTGAGAATGGCACCGCGACAGAACATGTTCAAGCGAACATCAACCCCGCTTGCGCGGCGCTTCGCTCATCTGTTTGCGGACGAGCGAAACCATCACGCCTTGAATCCGCAGCTCGCGCGCCGGAATCAGATTCGGATACATCGGGTTCTCCGCTTTCAGATATGGGTGGCCGCGTTCCAAGACGTAGCGCTTGAGCGTGGTCTCGCCATCGATCAAGGCCGCAACAATGTCGCCGTTCTGCGCTTCCTTTCGATCTTCGAGGATGACCAGATCTCCATCGACGATGTGCGCGTTGATCATCGAATCGCCGCGAACACGCAGGGCAAACGTGCGCCCGTTCTTTGAGGCATTCGCGCTACGCGTATCGAGGGAAACATGGCCTTCGATGGTCTGCTCGGTGAGCGTCGCCATGCCCGCTGGGATTTGGCCGTAGATCGGGATGTCGGTGATGCGCACCTTCTGCACGGGCGTGATCAAGGCGCGTGCTTTGCGCGCGTGCCGGTCGAGAAAGCCTTTCCGCTCGAGCGCGTCGAGGTATTGCATGACCGACGTCTGGCTGGCGAAACCGAAGTGCTGCTGGATTTCGCGCGTGCTCGGCGTCATCCCCTTGTCGCGTTGTTCGCTTTGAATGAACGCGAGAACATCCGCCTGACGTTCGGTGAGCACGCGGCAGTGTGCCGAACGAACCAAACCTCCGCAAGTTCAAATGAACACTAGGCCGAAAGTTGGAGCAGCTTTTCCTCCAACTCTGACAGCCAGCGAGCAAGGTAAGAGAAACGCAGATACAACTCGCGCAGTTCGCTGACGTGGTCCGCCGATTGTAACTGCTCGTCGGCACGATCAACCATGGCCTGAAGTTCGCTCCGCAGCTGCTCGACTTCTTCCCGCGTCCGGACGAGCTCCGGCCTAACGAGTGATCGACTGAGGCTCGACGTCGCGCTGCGCGATTGCTCGAGCACGACATCCGCTTTTCGCGTCAACGCAGCAACGCCCGGAAAGAGCTCGGCAATATCCGGGGGAATCGCGGCGCTTTGTTGCGCCGGTAAATCACCAAGCAACGCCAGCAGATGCTGGATCCGCCGCTTCGGCTCGCGCAGCACCTGATACGCTTGGTTGACCTCCGCGAAAGCAGCATCGTCGCCGCTCGCGTCGGGATGCGCCTGGCGGGTTTGCGCGTGAAACGCTTCCCTCAGTTGCTCCGGATCGAGCCAGGCCGCGCGCGGCTGATTGAGCAGCGCGAAGTAGTCTGTCATGCAGCGAAGCTCTCGCCGCAGGAACAATGCGCGACCGCATTCGGGTTCGTCACCTTGAAGCCGCCCTTCTGCAGATCGTCGCTGTAATCGAGCAGTGAACCGCTGACAAAAAGCGCGCTCTTCGGATCGACCACTACGCGGACGTTTGACGATTGAACCATGATGTCGCGATTCGCCGGCCCATCGACCAGGTCCATCTTGTATTGCAACCCCGAGCAACCGCCGCCGATGACCGCGACGCGCAACGCGCCTTCCGGCCGACCTTGCTTGCTGAGCAAGCCGAGCAGCTTGTGCGCGGCGGGTTCCGTCACCTTGATCAGGCGTTCGTTGCCGAGCTTGTAGTTGATCCCGTTCGGCGGGCTCGCGATCGCGGACACGAGCGAAGTTACTACGCGGCGACCGCGAGTTCCAGCTGCGCCGCGATGTGCTCGTCGGCGATCGCGCGCAGCTGCGACAAGGTCGCGATGTGTTGGAACTTTTCGCGCAGCGCCTTGCTGTTCGGAAAGCCTTTGGAGTAGGCCATCAAGCGCGCGCGCATGGAGCGCATCGCCTGGTCTTCGTTCTGCCATTCGGCGACCGCGAGTTCGCAGTGCCGCTCGATCAATGCCCAACGTTCGGAGAGTTCAGGCGGCGGTAGACCTTCGCCGGTCGCGAGCTCGTGTTTGATCTGCGAGAAGATCCACGGCGCGCTCATGGCGGCGCGGCCAATCATCACGCCGGCGATGCCAGTTTCGCGGCGGCGCTTCGCTACATCAGCCGCGCAAGTGATGTCGCCATTGCCGATGACCGGCACGCGAACAGAAGCGGCGACTTCACCGATCACGTTCCAGTCTGCAGCGCCGGAGTAACCCTGCGCACGCGTGCGTCCGTGGACGGCGATCGCGGCAATGCCGAGATCCGCAAGGATGCGTGCGACCTGCGTCGCGTTCACCGAGTTGTCATCCCAACCGATGCGGATCTTCGCGGTCACCGGAACCGGCGCGGCTGCCCTAATGACTGCTTCTGCAACGGCGGCGAGCGTCGGGCAATCTTTCAGTAATGCAGAGCCGCCATTCTTCGCGACGACCTTGTTCACCGGACAGCCAAGATTCAGATCGACGAAATCAGGCTGCACCCACTCGATGACCTGCCGCGCCGCTTCCGCCATGTGTCCGGCGTGACCGCCGAACAGTTGAACGCCGAGCGGCCGCTCGCATTCGTCGAAGTCGAGATACTCACGAGTGCGTTCGTTGCGGCGGAAAACTCCTTCGGCGGACACGAACTCCGTGACGAGCACATCGGCGCCACGTTCCTTGCAGAGCTGGCGAAAGATCTTGTCCGAAACGCCGGCCATCGGCGCGAGGTAAAGCGGGAACGCGCCGTCTGCGAACCAGGGAAGGGTCGCACTCATGCGGATGCGCTCGCGAGCAGTTGCGCGACCTCGGTCTGCACGCTCTCGAGGTCGGCGAGGTCGAGCTTCACATCGGGGACAAGGAAAACATCGCCGCTCTTCGCGTGCTCGTAGATGAGGACGTCGCCCGTCTCGCTCGACTCCGTCTTCACATGCTTCAGCACGCGCTTCCGCTCGAGCATCGCGGCTAAAACGTAGCAGGCGTTTGGTTGTGCGTTTTCGCTGAGCAGGCGGCGCAACAACTCCTCCGCGCTTTCTTTGGCCAGTGGTTCCGGCGGCGCCGCGGGCGGCGGTTCGTAGCGCGTTTTCCAAAACGAAAACGGCTGAATATTTTCGTTCCGTGTCGCCCATGCTTCCTCGCTCAAATCTTCGCGGCGATAGCCGGCGCCATCGCGAAAGAGCAAGGTGTAAAACTGTTCGCCGGGGGCAAAAGGCCGGTTCGTCACCGCGCACGCATCGGCGCGGTGTTTGATCGGCCAGTCATTCGCGAGCGGGTTCACGCAGAGGCGCGCGCTCGCGCGGCGAAGGGATTGAGCTCGCGCAGTTCGCGCTGCGTTGAACGCATGTAAAGCAGGCTAAGTCCCGCGACCGCGAAGATGATGTTTGGCGTCCAGGCAGCGGCCCAGGCGGAGATGCGATCGCCTTCGCCGAGCGCGACAAACAGATGGTCGAGGAAGTTAAACGAAAAGAGCAGCGCGACCGCGGCGGCGACGCTCGCGAGAACGCCTTTGCGGGTGAAGCCGATCGCGAGCGGCGCGGCGAGGATCACGATGATCGTGCAGGTCCACGGCAGGGCGATGCGGTACTGCAGGTGGGTGGCGAACGGTGCGAGCACGGTCGAGGGGAAGTCGGCGTTGAAGTGCAGGTAATCGTGCAACTCGTCGATGCTCAAGTACTCCGCGCGCATGGTCGCGCTCGCGAGGCGGAACGGTGTTTCGTCCCACTCCGTGACCGTGAGACTCGGCAGGTGTTGTTCGTCGATGATCTCTCCGCTGCGATCGTATTTCACAACCTTCGCGTCCTTCAATTCCCACGTCGCCGCCTCGGGATGATAGGTGGCTAGCGGCGCCATGTAATTTGTCACAATGTCGTCCGCCTCGTCCTGTTGCAGGATCTGCACATTCCGGAAGTCGTTCTGCTGAATCTGAAAACTTTGGATGAACCAGGTGCGGTTCGCGGTGCGGTTGCGAAAGACGTGACCCTGGATCGCGGCCTCGCGCGGATCTTCGCGGCCCCGCATTTCCTGATACTCGCCGCGCCCGGCAAACTCGGCATGCGGCGCGAGCGCATAATTCAACGCGCTGCTGACCGCGGAAGTAAGCAACCCCATCACGATCAGCGGCAGGAGGAGCCGCGGAACGCTGATGCCGGCGCCGAGCATCGAAACGATTTCATTCGTGCGCGACATCCGTCCGAGGCACGCGACGACGGCGAGGAGCAGCGCGACGGGAAGGATGGTGACGATGATGGCGGGCGCCTGGACGAGGTAGTAATGCAGGATGTCCATCGTCTTAACGTCCTGGTCGAGGAAGGTGGCGAGGCGATCGCTGAAATCGAAAATGATCCAGATCGCGAGGAACGCCGTGATGCAGAAGAGGTAGGCGCGAAGGAATTGCCGGAGGATGTAGCGATCGAGAAGTCTCACAGCGGAAATTTGTCGGGTTCCGGATTAGCTTGGCCGCGAAGTTGGTTCGCGCCGCGCCGGCCGAGCCACTAAACAAAAGCGCAAATGCTGAATCGCAAAGCCGAAATCTCATGATTGCCCTTCGAGAAAATCTCGGGAGCGACTTCGTGGAACGCGCGCAGGCGATCTTCTCCGAGACCGGGCTACTGGCGAAGGCGAAGAACTTTGAGTATCGCCCGGAACAACACGCGATGGCGGAGGCGGTGGCGCGTGCTTTGGAAGAAGAACGCCATCTCGTCCTTGAAGCGGGAACGGGCGTCGGGAAGTCGATCGCCTACCTCGTGCCGTCGATCCTCTGGGCGATGGAGCAGGGGAAGAAAGCGATCATCTCCACGCACACGATCAACCTGCAGGAGCAGCTCCTCTACAAGGACATCCCGATTCTGAAGAAGATCCTGCCGGTGGAGTTTGAGGCCGCGCTCATGAAAGGCCGACAGAACTATCTGTGCCCCCGGCGACTGGAGCGCGCGATGCAGCAGGCCGGTGAGCTTTTCACCACTTCAGAACAGGCCGAGCTCGAGCGCATCGCCGATTGGGCGCGACGAACAACTGATGGTTCGCTGAGCGATCTTGCGATTGAGCCGGACACCAAAGTCTGGACGCAGGTTTGCAGCGAAGCGCACATCTGCACCTCGAAAACTTGCGGGCAGGGGAGCAATTGTTTCTTCCAGGAAGCGCGCAAACGCTTGCTCGCGGCGGACGTGATCGTGCTCAATCACACCTTGCTCTTCATGCTGCTCGGCGGCGCGGAAGAACAGGAGGAGCGCGAGAGCGGTTATCTTTTCCCGAACGACTTCATCATCTTCGATGAAGCGCACACCGTTGAGCAGGTCGCGTCGCGTCAGATCGGCATCAGCATTTCTCAATACGGCCTGCGCGCGACGATCCAGCGGCTCTACAACGCGCGGACGAAGAAGGGACTCTTCACCGTCACACGCGATGCCGCTGGCGTGACGCTTGCCGCCGAGCTGGTCGACGATCTCGATAAGTTCTTCGACGCGATCGGCGAGCGCGCCGATTTCCGGAAAGGTCGCGAGTATCGCGTGCGCAAAGTCGACTTCGTTCCGGACACAATCACCGCGCGGCTCGGCGCCTTGCAGGTGCGCATCATGGACGTGGTGAAACGCACCGAAGACGAGTTCATCAAAGCCGAGATGAACGAGCTTGGCCGGCGCATTCGCGACACACGGCACGGCATCACAACCTTCCTCGAGCAGAGCGCGGAAGGTTACGTTTACTGGATTGAGCGCACGGGAAAGACGCAGCAGTTTCTCTCCTTGAACGCCGCGCCGATCGATGTCGCGCCCGTTCTGCGGCGGATGATTTTCCGTGACGATTGCTCCAGCGTGATGACGAGCGCGACGCTCGCGGTCGGGCAGCCAGACCTTTCCTACTTCCGCCGCCGGATCGGGGCGATGGATGCGGAAGCGCTGCAACTCGGCAGCCCGTTCGACTTCAAGACGCAGATGAAACTCTTCGTCGTGCAAAAGATGCCCGACCCGCGCGACGCCAGCTACACCGACGCGCTCGCGGAGTGGGTCGGCCATTTCGTCGAGGAGACGGATGGGCGGGCGTTTGTCCTTTTCACCAGCTATCGCGGAATGCAGCAGCTCGCGGCGGAGATGCAGCCGTTCTTTGCCAAGCACCACATGAACCTGCTCGTGCAAGGGCAGGGTGCGCCGCGCGGAAAACTGCTCGAGCAGTTCAAATCAACGGAGCGCAGCGTGCTCTTCGGCACGGACAGTTTTTGGATGGGCGTCGATGTCCCGGGCGAGGCGCTTTCTAACGTGATCATCACCCGGCTGCCGTTCGCCGTCCCTGATCATCCGCTCGTCGAGGCGAAGCTGGAGCTGATCCAGGAACGCGGCGGCGACGCCTTCAGCGAGTATTCGCTGCCGGAGGCGATTCTGAAATTACGGCAAGGCGTCGGGCGGTTGATCCGGACAAAGAGCGACAAGGGGATTGTCGTAATTCTCGACAACCGGATCGTGACGAAGCCGTACGGCCGCGCGTTCTTGAAAGCGCTGCCGCAATGCCCGGTGAAGATTATTTAGAGATCATCAGCGCATAGTCATCCCGAGCGGAGCGCAGCGGAGTCGAGGGACCC
>JALZAD010000030.1 GCA_030948555.1 Verrucomicrobiota bacterium
ATGTCACAGTGCCGATGGCGGTGCTGCTTGGCGACATGAATGGCGACGGGGTAGTTAACTCCGGTGATGCGACGATCACGCGCAACTTTTCCGGTCAGCCAGTCGACGCGAGTAGCTTCCGCTCTGATTTGAACCTCGAGGGCTTCATCAACAGCGCGGACGCGAACATCGTGCGCAACAACTCGGGCAACGGATTGCCTGCAGTTCCTGCGAGCTCGCGCGGGGAGCTAACCTTAGGTCGCAGCACTAACTCAGCCGGCAGTCCACTCTGGCACTGACCTGCAGTAGAAACGTCGGAAGTCGCGGCGCTCCAATGCTGCGGCTACTCCGAAGGCAAAGTAACTCGCTGCCAATCGACCGTGGCGCGATTGAGATCATTTCAGGACCAGACAGGAGTTCGTCGGAAGGCGCGGCCGGTCGAGTAGGCGGCAGAAGAGGTCAGAGCCATAATTTCGGCAGAATCACCCGACAAAGCGCCGTGGCGGTCGGCACCATTCGCGGCTGGCGCGTAAAGCACGGGTGGAGTTTGCGGGAACGGTTTTAATTCGGTCACTCCCAATCACTCAGCCGTTGCCCTTGCCGTCCATGTCGCCGCTCCACCTCGCTCCATCACCTGATCGACCGCTGCGACCCGCGGCTTGTCGCGAGCGGGGTCATCCCGAGGCTGGCGCAGCGCGCCGAGGGACCTCACCTACTCGGTGCTGATAACACTCTCGGCTGGTGCGTGATCCACCAGCCTGTGCGAGGTCCCTCGCCGTCTTCGCTGGCTCGGGATGACAACGTGCGGTCGCGAACATCACTCGTTAGACTAACTCTGGTGCTGCAGGCACGCCTGAATGAAACCTTTGAACAGCGGGTGCGGCTTGTTCGGCTTGCTCTGGAACTCCGGGTGATACTGGCAGGCGAGGAAGTAAGGATGATCCTTCAGCTCGATCAGCTCGGCGAGCGACCCATCGGGTGACGTGCCGGAGATTTCGAAGCCTTTCTGCCGCATCTGCTCGCGGTATTTCATGTTGAACTCGTAGCGATGGCGATGCCGCTCGAGCGCTTCGTTGCTGCCATATATGCTCGCGGCCTTGGTGCCTTCCTCGATCTTCGTCGGCCAGGTCCCAAGGCGCATGCTCGCGCCTTTGTTCACCACTTCGCGCTGCTCTTCTAAGAGAGAGATCACCGGGTCGGGCGTGTTCTTGTCGAACTCGGTGCTGTTCGCCTTGTCGAGGCCGAGGACGTCGCGGGCGAACTCAATCGTCGCCACCTGCATGCCGAGACATAAACCGAGATAAGGAACGTTGTTCTCGCGCGCGAATTTCGCCGCCTTGATCTTGCCCTCCACACCGCGCTCGCCGAATCCGCCGGGGATCAGCACCCCCGCGACATCTTTGAGTTCTCCGTCGACGCCTTCCTGCAGTGTCTCCGCATCGATCAGCTTCAAGTCGATCTTACAATCCTGACTCGCCGCCGCGTGGGTGAGCGATTCGTAGATGCTCTTATAGGCATCCTGCAGGTCGATGTATTTGCCGACGACGGCGATCTTGACCTGCTTCTTCGGATTGATGATGCGATCGACAAACTTCCGCCAGTTGGTGAGGTCCGGAGCGGGCGCATCGAGATGGAGCAGCTCGCAGATCAAGCCGTCCATGCCCTCGGCGTGCAACATAAGCGGCACCTCATAGATGGTGTGGCGCACATCCGTCGCTTCTATCACCGCGCGCGGCATCACGTTGCAAAACATCGAGAGCTTCTGCCGCGTCTCGGCATCGAGCGGCAGCTCCGTCCGGCACATCAGCACCTGCGGTTGAATGCCGATCTCGCGCAGCTTCGCGATGCTCTGCTGCGTCGGCTTCGTCTTTAGCTCGCCGGCGGCTTTGATGTAAGGCAGCAGCGTGACGTGAACATTGATCACGTTCTGCGGACCGACTTCGAGGATGAACTGCCGAATCGCTTCGAGGAACGGCAGGCCTTCAATGTCACCAACCGTCCCGCCGATTTCCGTGATCACGATATCGTATTTGCTCTCGTCGGAGAGCTCGCGGATGCGGCCTTTGATCACGTCGGTGACGTGCGGAATCACCTGCACGGTTTTGCCGAGATAATCGCCGCGCCGTTCCTTGTTGATGACGGTTTCGTAGACCTGGCCGCTGGTCAGATTGTTGTGGCGCGAGAGAACGCAGTTGGTGAAGCGCTCGTAATGGCCGAGATCGAGATCGGTCTCGGCGCCGTCGTTCAAGACGTAAACTTCGCCGTGCTGAAACGGGTTCATCGTCCCGGGGTCGACGTTGAGATACGGGTCGAACTTCTGGAACACGACGCGCATTCCGCGCAGCTCGAGCAAGGTGCCAAGCGCGGCCGCCGCGAGCCCTTTGCCTAGCGAACTAACCACGCCGCCCGTGACGAAGATGTACTTCATGAGCGAGTCTTTCTCCGTGCGCGCGGAGCGAGAATTTTCTCCAGCGCAGCTGCGTCTTCCGGCGTGTCGACGCCCGGCGATCCGTGTTTCGTGACGAGCACATGGACAGTTACGCCATTCTCTAAAGCGCGCAATTGCTCGAGCGATTCGGCGCGCTCGAGCGGAGACGGTTTCCATTGCACCAAGCGCATGAGCAACTCGCGCGTGTAGCCGTAGATGCCCTGGTGGCGGAGCGGCTGCACTCGCGCGTCTGCGTCGCGCACGAAAGGGATCGCGCTCCGCGAGAAGTAGAGCGCGCGGCTATCCCGATCGAGCACGACTTTGACCTGGTGCGGTGACTGGACATCCGACGCTTGCTCGAAGGGATGTGCGGCGGTGATCATCTCAATCGCTTTGTCGTCCTGCATCCGCCTAACGAGACGATCGAGCAACTTCGGATCGGTGAGCGGCTCGTCGCCCTGGATGTTGATGACGTGGCTGAAGTCGCCTTTGCGCGCGACCTCCGCGATCCGGTCGGTGCCGCTCTGATGCGTCGAGGACGTGAGCGAAACCTCGGCGCCCCATGCAAACGCCGCCTCCGCGATTCGCATGTCATCCGTCGCGATAATCACCGCATCGAGCGTGCGGGCGCGGCAGCAACGTTCCCAAACGTGACGCAGTAGCGGCTTGCCCGCGATGAGGTGCAGCGGTTTGCCAGGAAAGCGCGTCGAACCCCAGCGCGCCGGGATAATGCCCGCAGCGCTACGTCGCATTCGCGAGGATGATGTTCGCTGCTTCGGTGAGGCTGCGCGCTCGCCAGTCGGCTGCCGCGTCAGAATTCAGGAGGATGGTGCGCGCGCCCGCTTTGCGTCCGCACTCCGCGTCGATTGGCTTGTCGCCGACAAAGAAGGAACGCGCCAGATCGAGGTCATGATCACGCGCGGCTTCGAAGATCATGCCGGGCTCCGGTTTGCGACGCGCGCTCGCCTTGTCCGGATGGTCGGGACAGAAATACGTCGCGTCGATCAACCCCGAGCCGAGTTGCCGTTCCACTTCCTGCTCAACGGCGCGGTATGCCTCTTCGGTGAAATAGCCACGGCCGATGCCGCTCTGGTTTGTGATCACGATGAGCGTGTAGCCAGCGTCCTTCAAACGCCGGAGCGCCTTGGCCGCATCCGGGAACACGTGGACGTCTTCGGGGTTTCCGCAGTAGTTCACGTCCAGCATGAGCGTGCCGTCCCGGTCAAAGAAAACGGCGGGCCTGCGCTCGTCAGTCATCGAAGCTCGCGATCAACTCGGCGCGGGTGACCGTCGCCGTGCCGAGCTTCCCGACGACCACTGCGCTGGCGTGATTCGCGATCTCCGCCGCTTCGCGCGGTGAGGCGTCGCAGCACAAGGCGAGGGTGAAGAGCGCGATCGCGGTGTCACCGGCGCCTGAGACGTCGAACACCTGCCGGGCCTTGGTCGGAATGTGCAGCGCGTCGTCGCCTTCGAACAACATCATGCCTTGCTCGCCGAGCGTGATGAGCAGGAAGCGCGTGCCCCATTTGCGCAGGAGAAGACGGCCGACATTCAGCAACGCTTCATCGTCGCTCGCGGGATCGACGGGATCGCTCCAGGGCACACCGGCCGAGAGGAATGCTTCGCTGCGATTCGGCTTCACCGCCGTCACATTTTTCCAATCGAGCGGCGCACGCGGATTGGGATCAACCGTCACAACTTTGCCGGCGTCGCAGGCTAACTTTGTGACCCGTTCAACCAACTCCGCAGACAACAAACCCTTGCCGTAATCCTCGAAGATGACCGCATCGATCGTGGGGAGGAGCGCTTTGAGACGTTCGGCGACGGCCGACACCTGTTCAGGCGTCGGCGTTCGGATTTGCTCGCGGTCGACCCGCACGACCTGCTGCTGCCGCGCGATGATGCGCGTCTTCACAATCGTCGGAAACGCGCTGTCCTCGATTGCGCTCGAGGTATCGATCTCGCATTCGTCGAGCAGGGCGCGGAGCTGTTGTCCGCCGCGGTCTGTGCCAAGCAACCCGATGACCGCGGTCTTGTCGATAAACTCGCGGAGATTCCGCGCGACGTTCGCTGCGCCGCCGGGATAAAAGCTCTCACCCGTCACTTCGACGACGGGCACCGGTGCTTCCGGCGAAATGCGGCCGACCTTTCCCCAGACGAACTCGTCGAGCATCAGGTCGCCGATCACGACGATGCGCTTCGACGCAGCGCGGCTCAGAATTTCATCGAAACGCGCCGGAGTCATGAGCGGCGCACGATTTCGAGAGAAGGAATTTGCACGCGATGCCGCCGCCTCAGAGATGCGATGCGATTAGAAACTGTCAAAATGTCGCTGAGGGGTAATTTGTGCGCGTGTTACTTCCGTTTAGACTTAAGCACTAATCCTGAATAGAAGTCCAAATCAACAGTCTTAGCTCGGATGATCTTTAAACTCCTCAAGGTGACCGCGATCGCTGCGGTTGCATCTGCCTTTTCCGCGACTGGCGCAGAGGCGCCGCCGCCCCGTATCGACGTCAAAGCACTGACCAAAAAGGTCGATGACGTCGTCGTGCCGTTGCCGAATGAAATCTTCGGCGCGCTGAACAAACTCGGCGGCGTGAATTGGAAGGAATACGTGCGGAGTGAGAAGACGGGTAACTTCACGGAACGTCCGCGCATTGCGCTCCTTCTCGGCACGGTGATCGCGGATGGCTTTATCGCGGTGCAGGCGGAAGACGCCGGGACGGTAAAGGAAATCGGCCAGCGCGTGCTCGGGCTCGCGAAAGGCATCGGGGTGGGTAATTCGATCTTGCCGCATGCGAAGGCGATCACGGAAGCAGCGAACCAGCGCAATTGGGTCAACGTTCGTCAGGAACTCGATCGGACGCAGAACAGCGTGCAACAGGCGATGAAGGAGATGGAAGACGAGAAGCTCTCGCACCTCGTGAGCTTAGGTGGCTGGTTGCGTGGCACCGAAGTTCTGACCTCGGTCGTGAACAAGCGCTTCTCCGCCGATGGCGCAGAGCTTCTGCATCAGCCTGATCTGCTCGGCTATTTTGAAGAGCGGCTTCGCCAGATGCCGCAGTTCAACTCGAAGCTCGTGCAAGATATTCAATCCGGGCTCGGCGAGGTGCGGCCTTTGATCGATGTCGGCGAAACGCCCATTTCACCGGAGTCAGTCAAGCGTATCAACGAGATTACATCGCGTCTGGATCAGGCGATTGTGACGCGATAACTGTATGCCGAACGTTTTCAAACAAGCTGCACGAGCCGCGTTAATCTGGGTTGTTCTGATCGCTGCCGCCGATCGCGCTTCAGCCACGGTGGATGACGCGCAGGCGTTCGCGCTTCAAGCGGCCGAGCCCTACGTGAAGGACGGCTTCCAGGTTCGCGAAGATTACTGGGGCGGCGATCTAGGCGCGCCCGAACAGAAGGCGGTGAAGCAGCAGCTCTTTAAGGGGAACGAGTACTGGTTCTGGCTCGGCACGGATGTCGAGAAGGCGAAGATCTCGGTGCACATTTACGATGCCGAAGGGAAGCTGGTCGAGCAGGACAGCTGGCAGAAGAGCCACTTCGCCGCATCGCGCGTGGTCCCGACCGCGACCGGCAGCTACTTCATCATCGTCAGCGTCGAAGAATCGCCGGACGAGCGGACGCATTGGGCGTTGGTTTACGGTTTCCGCTAGCGTGCGTCTTTCCTGGCCTCATTGAGGCCTGCTGATGGCTGAATCCCGCACCCTGCAATTCGAGAGCGCTCGCTCTCTACAGTCGCTTTACGCGAACGACCTCCGCTTGCTCAAGAACCTCGAGGACTCGTTAGGCGTGAAGGTCACGACGCGCGAAGGGTGGGTGAAGCTGGAGGGCGAACCGGAGCAACTCGACCGTGCGCAGCGCGTCTTTGACCAGCTCGAACAGGCGCGGCAAAAGGGTGTCGATATTCAAAAGCAGCAGTTCAATTATGCGCTCGATTCTGTGACGCAGGCCCGGCCCGATGATTTGAGCAACGTGGTCGACGTCAGGATCACGACGTCCGCGCGCAAGGCGCCGATCGTCATGCGCACGGCTGGCCAGCGCGCGTACGTCGAGGCGATTCAGAAGAACGACATCGTGTTTGGCATCGGCCCGGCCGGAACGGGCAAGACGTATCTCGCAGTCGCGAAAGCAGTCGAAGCGTTGAAGAAAGAGCAGGTTAGTAAGATCATCCTGACGCGTCCGGCAGTCGAAGCTGGCGAAGCGCTCGGCTTTCTGCCGGGCGATCTCCAGGAGAAGATCACGCCTTACCTCCGGCCGCTCTACGACTCGTTGCGGGACATGCTTGATCCCGAGGAGATCGAACGCGCCATGGCGCGGCAAACCATCGAGGTCGCGCCGCTCGCTTACATGCGCGGTCGCACCCTCGCGGACGCGTTCGTCATTCTCGACGAAGCGCAGAACACCACGACCGAGCAGATGTTCATGTTGCTCACGCGCATCGGCCAAAACTCGAAGTGCGTCGTGACCGGCGACGTCACGCAAATCGACTTGCCCTCGAACAAGCGCTCGGGTTTGGTCGAGGCCCTGCAGGCCCTCAAGACAGTGCCCGGGATCGCGATGACTTACTTTACCGAGCGCGATGTCGTGCGGCACGAACTCGTGCGCGCGATCATCAACGCCTATTCGCAGCACCGCTCGCCCGCCGGCTCCAGCCGGAAGTGACATGTTCGAGTTCCTGAAACGCAAAGAGCTGATCAAGCGCGGCCTTGCCTCCGGCAAAAAGCGCCGGCGCCGGAGCGCGAACGAAGTTCTCAATCGGCTCGAGCATGACCCGATTGCGAAGATCGTCATCTTTGCGGCGTTCGCGGGCGGTCTCGCCATCCTTCTCTTCAACGGCAACCTCCCCGAGCCGACGAAGAACTTCGTCGTCGGACTCCTCTTCTTCGCCGCTGCCATCGTCCAGCTTTGGATCAACCAGCCGAAGACGTTCGCGCGTAGTTCGCGGCTGCTTCTGGTCTTCGGTGTCATCCTGGTCCAGCTCGGGACGACGAAAGTCATTCTGCTCTTATGCAGCAGTAAGATCTTCGACGTCCTGCGACCTGAGACGGCAGCGTTGCTCGCGCCCTACGCGTTCGCGCCGCTTGTGCTGAGCGTCCTACTCGGGCGCAATCACGGACTCTATGCAGCGGTCTTCGCGAGTCTCTGGACGCGGCTGCTCTTCGGTCCGCTTGATGCGCCGCTCTTCGCCTGCGGTTTGGTCGCGGGGTTTACGGCCGTTTACATGACGCTGCAGGTTCGCCGGCGCAGCAGACTGATCCGCGCCGGGTTCGGAGTTGGCATCGCGCTTTGGCTGCTCGCCGTCGCGTTCGGCGTGATCGGTCCGATCGATCTCTTCACGCCGCGGGCGAATGATTGGCCGATGCTGTCCCTGCAGAGCGCAATCGCTATTCTCAACGGCATCGTCACCGCCACAGTCGTCGGTGGAATTCTGCCGATGATTGAGCATGCCTTCCGCATCACGACTGACATCTCGTGGCTCGAAGCGTCTGACTTGAACCACCCGCTGCTTCGCCGGATGACAATCGAAGCGCCGGGGACATATCACCACTCGTTAGTCGTTGCGAACCTCGCTGAATCGGCCGCCGAAGCGATCGGCGCGAATGGAACGCTCTGCCGCGTCTGCTCTTATTTCCACGACGTCGGCAAACTGGTGAAGCCGGATTACTTCACCGAGAACATGAACTTCGAGCGCAACCCGCACGACGATCTGGCGCCGACCATGAGCGCGTTGATCATCATCGCGCACGTGAAGGAGGGCGTGGACCTCGCGCTCAAGCACGACCTCAACCGGCAGATCGTCGACGTCATCCAACAGCACCACGGCACGTCGCTCGTTTACTACTTCTACAAACGCGCCCTCCAGCAGGCCGAAGACGCGCGCGCCGGCGGCAAGATCATGAACATGCGCGAGGAGGACGTGCCGGAGGTCAGCCAGGAAACCTTCCGTTATCCGGGTCCGAAGCCGCAGACCAAAGAGAGCGCGATTATCAGCCTCGCCGACATGGTCGAAAGTGCTTCACGGAGCCTGGAAAAACCGACGCCGCAGAAGGTGGAGCAGCTCGTTACGGACCTGATCGCACAGCGCGTGGCGGACGGTCAGCTCGACGAATGCCATCTCACGCTGGCGGAGTTGAACATGATCCGCGAGCGCTTCCGGTTCACCCTGATGACGATGCTGCACACGCGCATCGCGTATCCGAAACAGGATTCGAAGACGACCTTCATTCGCGACGACGGACTGCGGCCCGACATCATGGCGGCGAGCAAGAAGCCGGAGAACGCGCCGCCGGTTTCCGCGGCCTAACGAGCAATGGCGGGCACCCCGGAGCGCCTCCGCGAATGGGGTGCCGAGACGGCGATCATCCTCGGCTCGGGATTAAACTCGCTCGTCGACGATGTCGCGACTGCGAACCGGATCCCGTATTCGACTTTCGAAGAGCTACCACCGTCGAAGGTGACAGGTCACGCCGGGCAATTTGTGCTCGACCGGATCGGCGAAACGCGCGTGATCTTCGCGCAAGGCCGGGCCCATCTTTACGAAGGGCATTCCGCGCAAGCAGTCACCGCCGGCGTGCGTCTGCTCGCCTCGTGCGGCGTCACGCGCCTGATCCTGAGCAACGCCGCTGGCACCGCGAATCCGCAGTTCGCGCCGGGTAGCTGGATGATGATCAACGATCATCTGAATTTCACCGGAACCAGCCCGCTCCTTGCGGCTGCCCAATTCATCGACATGAAAGACGCCTACTCGCCGATGCTGCGTCGGCGCTTCGCGGACACCGCGAGGGAACTCGGCATCCCGCTGCACGAAGGTGTCTACGCGGGACTGCTCGGCCCGCAGTATGAAACGCCCGCGGAGGTGCGGATGCTGCGCAACCTCGGCGCAGATGCGATCGGCATGTCGACCGTGCTCGAGACCATCCAGGCAAGAGCCCTCGGCCTCGAAGTTGTCGGCTTCTCTTGCCTCACAAACTGGGCAGCCGGGATCGGTGACGACGCCTTGTCGCACGACGATGTGCTCGCGACCGGAAAGATTGCCGCGCGGGAGTTTGCCCGCTTACTGGCCGCTGGCCTAACGAGTGGTTAAAGCTCGTTGTCGCCGCTGCGCGCGCGCGGCTCGCGATCTTTGACCGTCGCCGTGCTCGGCCGCGTCACGAACGGGCCGCCTTCCAGCGGAGCCGCCGCCGTGAACGCCACATCCGGCATGTCGCTCGGCAGGCCTTGCAGCGGGAACTCTTTGCGTAGCGGGAAGTAGGGATAGCCTTCCCACATCAGAATCCGGCGCAGGTCGGGGTGATTGTTGAAGTGCAATCCCATCATGTCGTAGACCTCGCGCTCGTGCCAATTCGCCGTCGGCCAGATGTCGCTCACGGTGTCGACCGTCGGGTTATCTTCCGAGACGCTCAGCTTAATCCGGAGATGCACCGCGAGGGTCATCGAATAGAGCTCGTAGACGATTTCGAAGCGCGGCTCTTCGCCGAAATTATCGATGCTCGCGATGTCGAGCAGGTAATCGAACGACAACTCGTCCCGGCAGAACTTCATCACCTCACGCAGATGCTCTCGCGCGATGGTAAAGGTCGTCTCGCCGCGGAATTCCGTCTTCGCCTTGATGCGTTCGCCGAACAGTTTGCCTAACGAGGCGAGAAGATCCGGCCCCGTCATGACAGCACGCCTTCGTACTCCTTCAGGAGTTCACGCTTCTGCGCGGTGAAGGACCGCTCGCCCATGATTTTTTCCTGCAACTTCATCAAGCCTTCGAGCAATGCTTCGGGCCGCGGCGGGCAGCCCGAAACGTAGACATCTACGGGCAAAAGCTGGTCGATCCCCTGCAGCACCGCGTAGGAGCGATACATGCCGCCGGTCGAAGCGCACGCCCCCATCGCAATGACCCACTTCGGCTCCGGCATCTGCTCGTAGATCCGCTTCACCGCGAGCGCCATTTTGTAGTTGACGGTGCCGGCGACGATCATGACGTCGCATTGCCGCGGCGAAAAGCGCATCACTTCCGCGCCGAACCGCGAGATGTCGAAACGCGACGCCGCGGTCGCCATTAACTCGATCGCGCAGCAGGCCAGGCCCATCGGCATCGGCCAAAGCGAGTTCTTGCGCATCCAGTTAATCGCGGTGTCGAGGCGCGTGAAAATGACGTTCCCCTCGATCTTCGAGTCGTAGGCTGCTGGACGAACTTCCGGCATGCGGGAAGGTAGCGCACAATGCGGCGAACGCACCTCGACCAGCTCGAAAATCAGAGCATCTACATCCTGCGTGAGGCGTTCCACGCCTTCCGCAACATCGCCATGCCATGGTCGATGGGGAAAGACTCGAACGTGCTCGTCTGGCTTTCCCTCAAGGCGTTCTTCGGCCGCGTGCCGTATCCCGTTCTGCACATCGATACGACGTACGAATTCCCAGAGATGCTCGAGTTCCGCGCCTGGGCGACCGAGCATTACAAACTGAACCTGATCGTGAAGATCAACCACGACGCGCGGGCGCGTGGCGTCGGTTACGAGACGCACGATCCGGTCACCGTGACGCATGAGCTGAAGAGCGTCGCCTTGCAGCAGGCGCTCGCCGAACACGAGTGGGATGCGCTCATCACCGGTATCCGTCGGGACGAAGATTCCACCCGTGCGAAGGAGCGCTACTTCTC
>JALZAD010000052.1 GCA_030948555.1 Verrucomicrobiota bacterium
GACATCCTCTCGCTCATTGAACACGCGCCGCAGCCGATCGTGATCGACGCCGATGCGCTCAACATTGCCGCAACGGACGTCGAAGTTCTCAATCGCGCGGCCGGGCCGCGGCTCGTCACTCCGCATCCAGGCGAAATGAAGCGGCTCTTTCCGCTCGAGAACGTCTCGCGCGCTTAACACGCGCGGCGCTTCTGCGAGCGATTCAAGGTTGCGCTTTTGTTCAAAGGGAGTCGCACGGTTGTGACCGCGCCTGGTCAGCCGCTGAGCTATAACACGACCGGAAATCCGGGCATGGCGACTGGCGGGATGGGCGATGTGCTGACCGGCGTCTGCGCGGCGTTGATCGCGCAGAAGTTATCGCCCTACGATGCGGCACGGCTTGGCGCGTGGGTCTGCGGACGCGCGGCCGAGCTGGCCATCTTCGAGGGCACCGCGAGCCAGCAATCGCTGCTACCGTGCGACGTGATCGACAACGTCGGACGCGCCTTCCGCAGCTTGCGCGATTGAGTCGGCTAGGCCGCTGCGCCTGAATATTTAATCCTTCCTCAGGATACGTTCCCTGCGTAGGATGCGGACGCGCCTGCCGACTTGGACCATCGCCCGCGCTGTTTCTTTAAAGACCTCTCCTGCACACGTGAAGACTGGAACGCTTCGCTGGTGCGAGTGCTTACTCGCATCGGCTCTCCTTAGCCTGCTCCTTATTGTGCCCCCGGCGCGCGGGGACATTGACACCAACCTAACGAAACAGGTTTGGAAGCTCGTCAACGGCCTGACTGATGCGCAGGTCAATGATCCGCTCTGGCTGGCGCAGGACGACGATCGTGATGGCGTGAGCAACGGCGCCGAGCTTGCCGCGGGCACGAATCCGCTCCGCGCGGACTCGACCATCATGATCAAGAACGTCAGCGCGGACGCGACGCAGGTTTACCTTTCGTTCCCAAGCGTACGCGGCAAGCTCTACAGCGTTGAGTCGAGCCCGCGCGCGGACGATCCGAACGCTTGGACGGGATTCCAGCGCGGCGCGCAACTCACGGGCACGGGCAGCACCTTGACCATCGCGGCGCCGCGGATCGCGAACGCTTACTACCGCATCGTGTTTCAGGACCTCGATACGGACGGCGACGGGGTCTGCGACTGGGCCGAGATCGTGGCCGGGCTCGACCCCAACAACACGCACACTAAAGGCGCGCCCAACGACGATCACACCACCCTGGCGAACGACCTGGTCAACGCCAACATCGTCACCATGACCGCGACCGATCCGGCGACCACCCAACCGCCGGATGCGGCCACTACACCGGATGCAATCGGTTCGATCACGGTGACCCGAGGCGGCACTTTGAACTTCAGTTCCATCACCGTGCCGCTGGCGAAAAGCGGGACAGCGGTTGAAGGAGTTGATTACGCCGCGCTGCCTACCTTTGTGACCTTTCCGGCGAAGGTCGGCTCGGTGAAGGTGCCCGTGGTTCCGCTCGCGAATGCGAGTCGTCTAAGTAACGGCATAGTGACCTTGCAGGTGCTCAACGGTGGCGGTTACACCGTCGGTTCACCGGCGAGCGCCAGTGTAGTTATCTACCCCGCGGGCGTGGCGCGCGGAACCGGACTATCTGGTTACTACTATAACAACACCTCGGCGACGATCGGCGCCGGCTATAGCTCGAATCTATTCCTTCCCGCGAACCTCAAGGCCACGCGGACAGACCTTACGGTCGATTTCAATTTCAGCACCGCCGGCGTGTTGCCCGCTGGCGTCAACACCACTTACTTCACCGTCCGCTGGGCTGGGCAGGTGCAGCCGCAATACTCCGAGACCTACTACTTCGTTACTCGTACCGATGACGGGGTGAAGCTCTGGGTCAATGGACAGTTGATCGTCGATAAGTGGGTTAACCAGGGCGTAACAGATTGGACCGGCGCGATCGACCTAAAGGCCGGCGTTCTCTACGACATCAAGATGGAATACTTTCAGGCGACTTCGAGCCGGGAAGCGCATCTCTCCTGGTATAGCAATAGCCAGGTAAAACAGATTGTTCCTTCCGCCCGGCTTTACCCTGCGACGGGCACCGCTGCGCCGCCCAGCCTGACAAGCGCGCTGAAGACGGTCGGCTTTATCGCGCGTCCCTTTAGCTTCGCCTTATCGGCGAGTAACTCCGCCAATGCGCCTACGACCTTTGCGCTCGATGGAAACAGCGCGGCACTCCCGCCCGGCTTAAGCTTAAATGCAAGCACCGGCGTGATCAGCGGCACGCCTACCCAAGCGGGCGACTACCAGGTCGCGATCACTGCGACAAATGCGAATGGCGTCGGGAGTTCGGTGCTGCGGATCGTCATCTTGAACACGGGCAATGCGGTCACTCGTGAGGTCTGGACGACCGGCGTGACCGGTTCTGCGATTTCGGACATCCCTCTCAATTCGCCGCCAAGCTCGATCGATAACTCGTTAGTCACGCTGGAAGACAACGGCGACTACGCTGATTCCACGGCCGAGCGGCTGCGCGGTTACTTCACCGCGCCGGCGACGGGCAACTACTACTTCTGGCTTTCGGCTAGTAACGCAGCCGAGCTTTGGATTTCGAACAACGCCGAGCCTGTAAACAAGACCCGCCGGGCCTTTGTCAGCGCGCCGGGAACAGGCGCCGAAGTTTGGAACGCACAGTCGTCGCAGAAGTCGGCGTGGCTGTCTTTAGTTCAGGGGCAGCGTTACTACTTCGAGGTCCTGCACAACAAAGGTTTCGGCACGTCGCCGGACAATGTCGCGGTCGCGTATTTCCAGGATCCCAGTGGCGCAACTGCTAACCCTGTAGCGAACAACACTGGCGTCGTCCCCGGTTACGTCCTGTCACCTTACGACTATCCGAGCGCGAATGTGACCAGCGGGACGCTCTACGCCACGAACATGGCGCCGCAAGGGACGGCGGCGACCAAAGGAGTCGGCTCGGCGAACCTGCGGCTCAATGCCGCGAAGACGCAGGCGGTCCTTCATTTTACCTACACCGGTCTCAGCTCGCCGCGCACCGCCTACCACATCCACATGGAAGCCTTCGGTAATAACCCGAGCCAAATCATCTACGACATCGACGATGTCGACCGTTTCCATCCGGAACTGAAGACGACTGATGGCGGTTACATCTGGAATATCGCTGACGTCGGCACCGTCACCGCGGCCGACATCGTTAATCTGATCCAGACGGGCAAGACCTACATTAACATCCACACGGTGAACTTCGGTCCGGGCGAAATCCGCGGAAACTTCGGACTCGTTCAGGGTTCGCAAACTCCGCCCGTCCCGCAGCCCGATCCCGGCTACAACGCGAGCGATTACACCACTGACGCAGGCGCAGCGCGCTTCCTTAACCAGGCGAGCTTTGGCGCGACGCTGGCGGATATCGCGGTAGTTAAGTCGTACGGCTTCGATGGTTGGTTCGATCGCGAGCTCGGCGAACCCGCCACGCATCTTCTCCCGGAAGTCCTGGCGAATGCCTCGACCGATCCTAACAACCCTTATCCTGCAACCGTAGTCTTCAACGCGTGGTGGCGGAAATCGGTTACGGCGCCGGATCAACTCCGCCAGCGGGTCGCATTCGCGCTTAGTGAAATCCTTGTCGCCTCCAACACCGGCACCCTGAACGACAATGGTCGCGCGCTCGCGAGCTACTACGATACCTTGCTCGACAACGCGTTCGGCAACTTCCGCAACATCCTGAAGCAGGTCACGCTCACACCCGCGATGGGGCTATATCTCGACATGCGGGGGAACCAACAGGGCAGCCTCATTACGGGTCTGCATCCGAACGAGAACTACGCCCGCGAAATTATGCAGCTCTTCTCGTTAGGTCTGAATCGCCTCTGGCCGGATGGCACCCTGGTGCTCGATTCGCAGGGCAATCTCGTGCCCACCTACACGCAGACGGAGATCGAAGGCATGGCGCGCGTCTTCACTGGCTGGAATTACAATCAGCCGCTCCAGGGCGGCGGTCGTCTACCTACCGGCTTTTCGCCCGCAGCTAACTACATCGACCCGATGGTGCTGGTGCCATCAAGGCATGAGCTCGGGACGAAGGTTGTCCTCGACAATGTCGTCCTCCGCGCGGCCCAAGGTTACAGCCTAACGAGTAGTCCGCCGGCCGGCAGTGAAGCTAATGCGGATAACCCAGCTTTCGACACTTACTGCCTTAACGACCTCGAGCAGGCGCTCGATAGCATCTTCTACAACTCTAGCGTCCCGCCGTTCATCTGCCGGCAGTTAATTCAGCGTCTGGTCAGCAGCAATCCCAGCCCCGGCTACGTCCAGCGCGTGGTGCAGAAGTTTGAAGACGACGGTTCACCGCAGCACGTCCGCGGCGACATGCGGGCGGTGATTCGCGCCATCCTGCTCGATGGCGAAGCCCGCAGCACCAGCCTGCCCGCCGCGATTGCAAACGTCGGCGGCAAGCAACGCGAGCCGCTTCTCCGCATCACCGGACCGGCGCGTGCGTTCCTCGCTACCGGCGCAACCGGCAGCTACGCGCAGAGCGGCACGACCGTTATGAACATCACCACGACCACGCCCCATCGCCTGAGTGCGAACCAGGCGGTCGCGCTGGATTTCACCGGCAATACGCCGATTGCCTACATAAATCCGACGTCGCAGAACTACACCGTCCTAAGCAGTCCCGCGCCCACGGCGACTACGTTCTCTGTCACAATGACCGGCGGGACCAACGTCACGTTCAACCAACCCGCGAACTCAAACACGGTCACGCTGAACAACGCCGGGCCCGCCGTGATCGGCGCGAAAGTCTTTCTCGATTTTCCGAATACCGGGCCGCCGTCCGGCGTTTACACGGTCGATAGCATTCCGTTGGCCGGTCAGTTCACAATCACGACCACAGAGGACCCGGCGACGGTTCTTTCCCCGCGCATAGGCAATGCGCTCATGCCGCGAGTCACCGCCGGCTACACCATTAAAAACGCCGGCACGCCCGCGACTTCCACCATCACGGTCGCGACGTTTGCGAATCACAACCTGCAGGTGAACGACCACGTCTGGTTTGACTTCGCGACCAGCTCCGGCGCGTTGAACACCGACGCCGAGTTCGCCGTTTCCAGCATCGTCGATGAGCGCCATTTCACCATCGTAGTGCCGAACTCGACGATGAAGGCCGAGCAGCTCAACACCTCGACGATCTACTTGCTCGTCCCGCCGCCGTATAACCGGTCCGGCTCCGTCGCGATTAACCAGAGCAAGTTCGACGTGAACGCCAGCGACAGCGATCTCGGCCAGACGGCGCTTAATTCGCCGACGGTCTTCAACTTCTTCTTTCCGGATTACAAATACCCGGGCGGGTTGGCTGCGAACAGCGTTACCACGCCGGAGTTCCAGCTGACCACGGACACCAACGTGGTCACGCTGACGAACTCCATCGCCTCCTCCGTTCTTTCTTCAGGCAACACGAATGGCCTAACGAGTTATCGCAGCGGCGGTAACTCAATCACCATGGACCTGAGTCCGTACATGACTTCAGCGCAGGTCTCGAACCCCGCCATTCCCGCGCTGATCGATAAACTTGGCGACCTGCTCACAGGTGGTCAGCTCACCGCGTCGACTAAGACGACGATCAGCAACTTCGTGATCAACAACATCGCGCTCAGCGCCCCGCCGACGAACACGCAGATGCGCGACCGCGTCCGTGCGGTTGTGCATTTGATCATCACCTCGCCTGAGTACGCGATTCAGCGTTAGCCAAATGGAACCGCAAGACTTCTCCACCTTCACGACGCGGCGAAAGTTCATCCGGCAGGCGGCCTGCGCCGCTCTCGGCACCGCCGCGCTCACCAACACGATCCGCGATCTCCGCTTCATCAATGCCGCCATGGCGCAGAGTACGCCGGTCGATTACAAGGCGCTCGTCTGCATCTTTATTGCCGGCGGAAACGACGCGAACAATCTCTTCATTCCGACCGATCCGTCGGAGTACGCCAACTACGCCACCATCCGCACCCCCGTCCTCGCGATCCCGAACAGCGATGGCGGCCCGGCGACGGCCTTGGCCTTGAACAGCCTGAACAGCGACGCGCACACTTACGGTCTGCACCCGGCGTGTCCGGAGTTGCGCGGCATGTTCAACGGCACGCCGGTGTCCGTGAACGGCAACACGAATAGCGGCAAGCTGGCCGCCCTGTTCAACACCGGCACCCTCGTCTACCCGCTGACCAAAGCGCAATACAACAGCGGCAGCGTAGCGAAGCCGCCGCAGCTTTTTTCGCACAGCGATCAGGTCACGCAGTGGCAAACATCCATCCCCGATCGCGCGCCGACGACTGGCTGGGGCGGACGTTGCGCCGATCTCCTCGACACGCTCAATCCGCGCAACGGCAACGCCGCGGTTTTGTCGCTCGCCATCTCCCTCGCGGGCGCGAACACCTTCGAAGTCGGCGGCGTTGTCCAGCAATACGCGGTTGGAACCGGCGGAGTGGTTTCGCTGAACTTAAACAACTTCTCGGCAGCGACTGCGCGGCAAGCTGCGTTTAACAATCTCATCGCCGTCGACGAGATGCAGTCGAACATGCTGCTGCAGAACTACGCGCTCGCCCTCGATCACTCCCTCGCCACCGGTTCATCGCTCTCCAACTCATTGGCCAATTCACTGCTGCTCCCGAGCTACTTCAACGTCGCGGCGAACTTCCCAAGCATCGTGGTCCCGAACGGCGGGACGACCTTCAGCTCGAACTTAATGGCGCAGCTCAAAATGGTCGCGCGGATCATCGATGCCGGCTATCGCAGCGCCGCCCAGGGCGGACTCGGGATGAAGCGGCAAATTTTCTTCTGTGAAGTCGGCGGCTACGACACGCACACCGGCCAGACGAATAACGCCGGTAACAACACTGCGAACCCCGCGCAGGTGATCCTTGGTTCACAAGCCAATCTCCTCGCCGAGCTCAGCCAATCGATGAATGCCTTCCAGGCCGCGATGCACAAGATCAGCCTGCAATACGGCGATGCGGACTTCGAGAAACGCGTGACCGCGTTCACGAACAGCGACTTCGGCCGCACCTTCCCGAGCAATGCGCTCGGCAGCGATCACGGGTGGGGGAGTCATCACCTTGTCATGGGCGGCGCGGTCAATGGCCAGCGCACCTTCGGCACCTGGCCGACGCTGGCCGTCGGCGGGCCGGATGACACCAGCACCGGTCGCTGGATTCCGACGACGTCGGTCGACCAATTCGCGGCCACGCTCGCGAAGTGGTTCGGCGTCGACGACACGAAGATGAGCACCGTTTTTCCGAATCTCGGCCGGTTCAACGCGCCGGACCTCGGATTCATGAGCTAAATGCGGCGCAAGCCCATCGGCCTCATCGCGGTTGCGCTTCTGCTCGCGCTTGGAATCTGGGTCGCGCGGCGCACCGATCGCATCGGACCGAAGAAGGAGATTCCGCCGCTCGTCATTACCGCGTCGGCTTCGCCTAACGAGTCGTCGCAGATCACGCAGCCACCGTTATCAGCGGCTCCGGTTTCGCCTAACGAACGATCGTCCACGCCCGGCTCTCCCGCGCAACCGGGCAGCGTCGCAAGGGCGACCCCCGCACCGATTCCGCCTGACGCCGAGGCGATGATCGAAGTCGACAAGGTGAACCTGATGATTCGCGACTTCCGAACGATCGCCGGCGAAAATCCTGTCGGAACGAATGCAGAGATCATGGCCGCGGTGATGGGAAACAACCCGCGACAAGCCAAGCTCGGGCCGCCCGAAGGCATGAAGCTCAACGAAAAAGGCGAGCTGCTCGATCGCTGGGGCACACCATATTTCTTCCACCAGCTCTCGCGCGATCATATGGAGATCCGCTCCGCCGGTCCCGACAAGGTGCTGTGGACCGGCGATGATCCGGTGATTCGTTAGGCGACGCGCGCAGGTCTTTCAAAGCAAGTCCGCGTCTCAGCGGATTCCGGGCAACGACGAATCGGAATGTGCGCTGGGGACAGCGCACGCTACAGCACGTGGATTGAACATAGATCAGGGCTGGATCACGACCTTGAAGAAGACGCGGCGATCGAACTGCCCGGCGCCAGATTTCTCCCAGGGTCCAGGCGGCGGCGGCGTTCCCAGGGCAACGCTCTTGATCTTCCGTTCTTCAAGGCCTCCGCTGACCAACGCGCTTCGAACCGCATCTGCGCGACGCCTGCTCAACTCCGCGTTCGCTTCTTCTGATCCAACCGCGTCGCCGTAAGCGCGCACCTCGACGACGACGTTGACGCCCATGTTGCGCGCCGCGCCGAGACAACGCCGCACGTCTTCGGCGAGCCGCGCGATCACAGCGCTCGCTTCCGGCGTAATGGCGTCGCGATTCAGGATGAAGAGCACCGAGGCAGCATCGATGCGCGTCTTCGTTTCCTCGAACTCACGCTGATCAATGTCGTGCACGTTGCGATCGTCGAGCACGCGAACGCCTGCGACTCTGACCGCGCCGCGCCGGACCTGATCGAGCCACGCATGCGGCGCATCGCCGGTGATGATGAGGCGACCGCCCTGCACCGATGCGTTGACGCCGTCCGGCAATCCGAACTGATCGCGGAACCGGTTGAGCACCAGCTTCGGGTCGAACTCGAGCACGAGATCGTCGCCATTGATGGAAGTGATTCCCGGGATCTTGCGCGCGCCTTCACGGACCGGCACGAGCCACTCAAAAGGCGCGCGTCCGGAGAGAACGAGCGTATTGTTTGTGAGGCTCACTCGCACGCCTGGCGGTGGCGCGAACTGCGTTTTGAACTGCTCCAGCGCATCGTTCGGATCGTAGACAATTTTGACCTCGCGCTCAGCGAGCGACTTCACGCCGGTGACTTCCGTCGCTTCGCGGCGCACGCGCTCCAACCACTCGTTAGGCACGCGACCGGAGATCTGCACCGTCTCTCCGACGACCTGAACACTTGCTTCCCCCGGCAAACCGAAACGCTGCACGAAGCGGCGCTGAACAATCGCGGAATCGGCGGCGACGTATTCCTTCCATTCGAAACGGACGCGCGCGGGATTGACCTTCGTTTCGCGTGCGATCGCAGCCGGCTCCTGTGCCAGCGGATCACGAAAACCGGCGACGCGCGAACGTGCGATCCAGTGATGCTCCGTTGCGCCGACGAGCAGACCCGGCTCGGCCTTGAGCTTGCCAACGAAATCCCGCCAATGCGCTTCCGCTCGCCACGCAAACAGCGCAGCGATAAGAAGCACGGCGAGAGCCGCGGCGGCGAACGGCAATGCACTCGTTAGGCGCGGCAGCGTAACCCGCGGCAGCGACACGCGCGGCCGCGGAAGCTGCGGCAACTTCACCCGCTCGAGCTGCGGCGTTGGCCGATATTCGGCGCGCAAACATGCGGTCAGAATCGGAGCGGCTTTTGCAAAAACTGAGCTATTGCCGTTGAAGGCAGCCAGCGCGGTGGCGTACTCCGCGTGGAGGCGCGCGTTCGCGTCCTTGATCGTCGCCTTCAGATCGTCCGGCGGTTCGCCGGAGATGACGGCGGCGAGATACGCTTCAGCGCCCGGTGCGATCCAGACGCGCTTTTCGCCGACAAAGAATTCTTCAACCGCCGACTCCTCCGCGGGAAAAAACAGATGCCGGATGAAATCCTCCGTCTCGATGAGCAACTCAGCGAGGCTCGCAGAGTCATCGGCGATCGCAGGATCAGCGGCGATGTGAAGCAGCCAGCGCCCCGTCGCGCGATGCACGAGGAAGAGCTGATCGACGCGGAAGACCAGGCTCCGCTCCGCTGCGATTTGAGCGAAGCTCTTGCCCGTGCGCCACGCATCGAGGCGCCACTCCAGCAGATCCCACCACGAAGCTCGCGCGTGCGTCTCGTTCAAGGCCTGCCACTATCGGCGCAAACTCGTCGCAATCGAGCGCGCAAGGCGCAATCGAACTGCGACTCGCTCAGCTACTCGAAAGTCGACTCGCTCCGGATTGCGGGGACAATTACCGGTTGGTCGTGGTGAGCGGCAATCTTACTGCGCCAACTGCTGGCGCGATGACGGCGGGGCAGGCGCACCGGTTGGAATCGCGGTGCCGAAATTCGTGCGGATGACGGTTGCGTCGGCGCTGTTGATCGCGCCGTCGAGGTTTACGTCGGAGCGGAAGTTTGTGGCGTTGATCGTCTGACCAGAACGGTTCCGCGTTTGCGTCGCGTCGCCCGAGTTGACGGCGCGATCGCCGTTCGTGTCACCGGTTAGAAGACCGACACTGAGAGGAACTGATGCTGCCACCACTCCCCCCCTCGCGTCGCGGAAATTGCTCAGTTCAATGGTGATGTTCTGGGCTGAAGCGACCCCGGGGAGCGAAACAAAAAGTTCCCGCGGATTATCTCTGAGGGAGCTGGTGGCGCCTCCGATCGAGCCGCTGCGCAGCGTAATCTGATCGATCGAAAAGACTGAGGCGCGGCTGGGCTTGATGCTCGCGATCATCAACTTCTTGAAGCGAACCCAAGCTTCGAGGTGCCGTCGCGCAATCTCACCCTTGCGTTCGGCACCACGCTGCGCAGCGCAACACTCGCCGCGCAAAAGACAATCTCCGATGAGACGGTGAAGCTGGATGAATTTGGCAAGGCGTGGACGGTAGCGAACAACGCGCTCGTAGGGCAGATGAAGGATCTGCTGCGCAACCTCTCCTCGGTGCTGGCGGATAACGACGCGCGCTGGCTCAGCTTCGGCCTCCAGATGCCTTCGACGATCACCACTCCCGGCCAGCCGGTGAACGTGACCGCGCACATGGACGACCAGGGACGCGTGGTCGTGCAATGCGACGCGACCCCGCTTGCCACGCGCTATCGCACCCGCATCAAGGTGGTAGGCGTGGACACAGATTATCGCCTCGCCGCCAGCTCAACCGAACCAATCATGCTCGGCGGCGGGGTGCAGGCGGGCCAGACGATCCAGATCATCGTGCAGGCGGTCAACGGCAGCCTGCAAGGGGTGGCGAGTGAGCCGATCCAGTTCACGGTGCTGCTACCGGTCTCGCACCGCGCAGAGACCAAGTCGGTCGCTCCTGCGGCAACATTGCCGGTCGAGGACGAGATCGTGCTCGCGGCGCGGAACGGCCACGGTAGCACCAATGGCAACGAGCACACGAACGGCAGCCGCGTCCCGACGGTCGCCTAAACGGACGAGACTGAACGAAAGCCGCCCGCCAATTGGTTTTGGCGGGCGTTTTCTTTTTTTGGAAGGGGAAAGAATCAGTCTGTGATTCTCGGCGCCTTCCGCTGGCGACTTGAATGCGTCGCCTATCGAGCGTCCAGCACAGGCGCTGAACGGGTGCCGGGCTCTTCATGCGCACCTATTAACGGCAGCCCACTGCCCGAGCGGTTCCGAACAATGGTCGCGTCAGCGCTGTTGATGAAGCCGTCCGTGTTGTAGTCCGCGCGGAAGTTGGTCGCGTCGGTCGCTTGGCCGGAGGTGTTGCGCGTAATTGTCGCGTCCGCCGAGTTAATTACGCCATCGCCATTGGCATCGCCCACGAGCATGCCTATCTGCACGCCAACGTCGCCCATAGTCGTGCCGTTGCTCACACCTAGCAACGTGACGGTGATCCTTTGGGCGTCCGTTATACTGGTAAGGTCGACGGTAACGGTAGTCGTCCCGTTGCCACTGCTGCTGCTTACTGTTCCCATGCCTGAAGTGACCGATGCGCTGGTGAAACTAACGGCGCTCGGAAAGGTGAAGACTAACTGGTAGTCATTGGTCGCTCCGCCGCTGCGGCATTCCACCCCTGAGCTACCTGTTAGCGGCAAGGGGATATCGAAGGGCGCGCCGTTGTGAAGTTTTCTGGAGACAACCGCCGAGGGGGTGGGGGGCAGTGTGATAAAAGCATTCCGCACTGATTCCGCGATGCTCTCCGAGGCATTGTATTGGCCGCCCCGATAAAAACCGCGGGCACGAATGTAGATGTTCTGTCCGGTCGGGAGGCTCAAACCTGTCAGGCTCCAGCTGCTCCCGCCCGCTGTGACATTGCCCAGAGGAGTGTAGTTCACATTGTCGTTGGAAGACTCGAAGGTAACCCGCGCGAATTGCGGACTCGAGCCGCCCCGCGTCCAGGTGATGGCACTTTGCGTCACAGCCAAGTTTTGCTGCGCGGCGGTGTCGTTGCTCAAACGAGCAAGCAGAAAGCGTGACTGTCCCCCGACGCTGGTAAAACCGCCGCCCGCCAGGCCCTTGCCGTCTGCCTGTAGGGCGATGGAGTAAACAGCGCCGTTCGCGCTCGGATCGAACGAATCAGCCGCTCCGGTTGTAGCATCGAGGCGGGCGATCCTGTTGCGCTGCGATCCGCCGATGCTTGTGAACGACCCGGCCGCCAAAATATTGCCGTCCGCTTGGACCGCGACGCTTCGCACAGCACTATTTGCGTTTGGGTTGAATAAATCGGCCGCTCCGGTTGCAGCATCAAGCCGGGCAATATTATTGCGCGTTTGTCCGCCGATGCTGTTAAAAAAACCGCCCGCGAGGATCTTGCCGTCCGGCTGCACTGCGATGGAAAAAACAAGGTTGCTCGCGCTCGGATCGAACGAATCAGCGGCTCCGGTCGTCGCATCAAACCGGGCGATGTAATTGCGGGTCTGTCCGCCGATGCTGTTGGCTCCGTTGAAATCGCCGCCCACTAGGATCTTCTCATCCGCCTGCACCGCGATTGCATCGACAGAATTGTTCGCGTTCGGATTGAATGAATCAGCGAAGCCGGCGGCATCGAGCCGGGCGATACGGTTGCGGGCCTCTCCACCGATAGTTATGAAAGTCCCGACCGCTAAGACCTTGCCGTCCGCCTGGACCGCGACTCCATAGACCTGATTGGTCGCATTTGGATTCCACGAATCAGCCGCTCCCGTCGTCGCATCAAGCCGGGCGATGTAATTGCGCGTCTGTCCACCGATGCTATTCGCTCCGCTGAAATTGCCTCCCACTAGAATTTTGCCGTCCGCCTAGACTGCGATTGCATTGACGAAACTGTTCGCGTTTGGGTTGAAGGCGGTATCGAGCGTGCCGTCCGTGTTCAACCGGGCGATATTGTTGCGAGAGACGCTCAACACAAAGGAAAATGAGCCACCAATGAGAAGCTTGCCGTCAGGCTGAACGGCGGTGGCGGCAACATAGCTACCAATCGTGCCGAGAGGCAGCGTCTGGTCGAGCCTGCCGTCGGTTTCCAGGCGAGCGATGTTATTACGTGTCCCCGCACCCCCGGGCGGCGAAAGCGTCGAGTAAGAGCCGCCCGCTACAACCTTGCCATCCGCCCGCAGCGCGATTGCCAGGACCTGTAAGTTACCGTTTCCGCTGGGGCTGGGGTTGAATGAGTCCGCCAGGCC
>JALZAD010000086.1 GCA_030948555.1 Verrucomicrobiota bacterium
CATAGATCGCCCACGGCTTTTCGAAATGCGGGAGGCGACGCTTCGAATATCGCGTGCTCTGTGCGTCGTCAGCGTGAGGCAAAGTTCGCGAACTCGGGACGAGTTCGCCAGCACGCTGCAAGCGTGCGCTCCCCAGAGCTGCGGCTTCAAACAACGGCAGTGGCGTGTTGTCTTCTTTCCGCGTGCCGGTGCGTAAGGCGACTGTCACGCCGAGTGGCTCGAGCCAGCGACGAAGGACCGCGTAATGTTGCTCCGCGAGGATTTGCGTCGGGGCCATGAGCGCGGCTTGCGACCCGCTTTCCACCGCGAGCAGCATCGCGGCGATTGCGACCACTGTTTTTCCTGAGCCGACGTCGCCCTGCAACAGGCGGTTCATCGGTTTCGTCGCGGCGAGATCGCGACGCACTTCGTTGAGCACGCGAGTTTGTGCGTCGGTCATTTTAAACGGAAGCGCGGCCACGAAGCGCTCGAGCAACTTGCCGCTCGCGGAATGCGCGACACCAACTCGCGTCGATATCGATGCGCGCCGCGACGCGATCATCATCTGCATCGCGAAGAACTCCGCGAAGACGAGATGCTCGCGCGCCGCGGCCAGCGCGTTCCAATCATCCGGGAAATGGATGTTACGCAACGCGGTCGTTCGTTCGCCGGCAGCATGCTTGCGCGGCAGCAAGGTCTCGACGTCGTCCTCGAGATTCTGCAGCGCATGAAACGTGAGGCCGCGAAAAACCCGCTGCGACAATCCTTCCGTCGCCGGATAGATCGGTGTGATCCGCGCAAAGTGGATCGACACTTCCGCATCCTCTTCGATCACCTCGAACTCCGGATGTTCCATGCAGATGCGTTGGCCGCGTAGTCGCGGCTTGCCGAACGCGACGAGTCGTTGGCCAGTCGCGATCATCTTCTGCACGTAATGCAGATTGAACCAGCGCAGCACGAGCGGCTGGCTCAACGCATTCGGCTCATCCTCTTCGAGCGTCGCTTCGAAGATCTTCTTCCATCCGCCGAAGCGACGAACCGACGTCTTCGTCACCTCGCCGCAAATGAGGATCGGCTTCTCGCTTTCCTGGCGCGGGAAGGGTGTGAATTCACTTCGGTCTTCATGCCGCCGCGGGAAATGCGTGAGCAAGTTTTCCACCGTCTCAATGCCGAGTCGACGGAGCGGCGTGAGTCGCGCGCGCGGCACCCATTCGCAATCCTCGAGCTTATCCGAAAGACGCATCGTTAATCCGGCGACGTCGCGCGTACCGCTTCGACATGCACCTGCAGCCGCTTCTCCCCATCGTAAAAATCGGAGTGGATCTGAAACGCCACGTCCCACGGCGGCGGCGGTAATGTGACGCTCGCACCGTCGAAAAAGATCGCGCGCGCGTGATAGTTCTTCTGCCGAAGCCGCATCACCAGATGCTTGTCCTTCAAAACCTGCGGCGTGATCGCGGGCTCGACCTCTCGCGCAAAGAAGGTCGGCTGTGGGTTACCCGCACCGAATGGCTGCAGCGCATCGTGCCAGGCGAGCAGATCGCCATTCAGCTCGGACAAGAGCAACTCGTGATCGAGATGGAGTCGCGGCTGGAGCGCGTCGTCGCTGAGAAGCTCGCGCGCTGCGTCGCGGAAGGCCGCCGCAAACGCAGCGAAGTTCTCTTCGCGGATCGCGAGACCCGCAGCCATCTCGTGTCCACCGAACTTCTCCAGCCACTTCTCGCAACGTGCGAGCGCTTCAACCAGCGACAATCCTTCGATGCTGCGCCCACTTCCTTTGCCGAGACCATCCGCATCGAAGCCGATGACGATGGCCGGTCGGTGATACTTGCGCGCGATTCGCGAGGCGACGATTCCGACTACGCCGGGATGCCAATCACGCGCGCCAACCACGATCGCGGCATCGCGCCTCGGATCGAAGTTGCTCGCGATCTGTTCATCAGCGGCCGCGAAGGTTTCTTTCTCCACCGCCTGACGCTCGCGGTTCTGACCGTCGAGCAAACCCGCCAGCTCAGCTGCTTCCGCATCATCGCGCGTGATCAAAAGGCGAAGCGCTTTTTCGGCCGTGGCCAAACGTCCGGCCGCGTTCAAGCGCGGGCCGAGCCGAAAGCCAATGTCGTAGGTTCCTATGTCCGATCGCACTCCTGCGACCTCGACCAGCTTGCGAACTCCGGGCCGCTGCGAACGCGCGATTTGCCGCATCCCGTGATGCACCAGCGCGCGGTTCTCGCGTTCGAGCGGGACGATGTCGGCCACCGTTCCGAGCGCGACCAGATCGAGATGCGACTTCAGGTCAAAAGCATCGAGCGGCCGCGCCTTGAGCAGCGCGTGACACAACTTAAACACCACGCCGACGCTGCATAGATAGCGAAAGACGCACTCGTCGGATGTCTTCGGATTAACCACCGCGATGCACTCTGGCAGTGCGGATTTCGGTTCGTGATGGTCGAGCACGATGACATCAACACCAGAGCTGCCGAGCTCCGCGATTTCGGCGATCGACGACGTGCCGCAGTCGACCGCGATCAACAACTGCGGCTGATGTTCGGCGAGGCAGCGCTGCACGCTTTCGCGACTGAGGCCGTAGCCTTCTTCCATGCGCAAAGGGAGGAAGAGCGACGGCTCCGATCCATACGCGCGCAGCATTTCGCTGAGCAGCGCGAGCGATGTCACGCCGTCCACGTCGTAGTCGCCGAAGAGGACAATCCGCTCGCGTCTGTCGATCGCGCGAAGAATCCGCGGAACCGCCCGTTCCATCTGCGGGAGCAGGAACGGATCGGCTAACGACCGCAGCCGCGGCTGGAGGAACGACGAGACCTCATCGGCGCAGGTGAAGCCTTTTCGCTTCAGGAGATTCGCGACGCACGGCAGGCCACAGAGATCGGCCCACGGGATCGCGCCGTTCGTGTCCGGCGTCTCTGCGATGATCCAGCGTCTTTCCACGCGCCCATTGTAGCGGCGGTCTCTGACTGCCGAAAGCGCGGCTAGAGCTTCAGCATCGCGGCCAGCTTCCGCGCATCGAAAGGCGCGTGCACTTTCGCGTCGTTGTCGAAGTAGGCATACACGTCGCGCGCACCGGTTTTGTGCTTCACCGGCGAGACCAGCCGCGCGTCCGGTGGCTGTTTGCCGCGCTTCCAGAACTTGATTCGCGCGCGCCACCACTCGAGCTCAGGATCTGAATAGCCGCTCACGTAAAGCTGCTCCGCGCCATGCAACCGGATGTAGGCGAAGTCGGCCGTGAAGTCTTCCGCGTAGGGCCATTTCCCCGCCGTGTCGGCGTAGACGAACGCAATGTTGTATTCGCGAAGCAGAGCAAAGAATTCCGGAACAAGAAATGTCGGATGCCGGATCTCGACGCAGTAACGCAGCGGCCGCGCGACATCGATGCTCGTCCACGTGCCGAACTTCAGCTTCTCGTCGTGCAGGCGCGCGAGCTCCGCTGCTTCCGCTGTCTCACGCGGAAGCAGCTCGAAGAACTCGCGGAAGCGCTGTTCGTTCCAGCCGAAATTCGGCGGGAATTGCCACAGCACCGGCCCGAGCTTTTCGCGCAAGGCGAGCACTCCCGAGCCGAAGAAGTTGGCCAGCGGCGTCTGCACATCACGCAGCTTTTTCATATGCGTGATAAAGCGCGGGCCTTTCACGCTGAAGATGAAATTCTCCGGCGTCTGCGCGTACCATTGCTCGTAGCTCGACGGCCGTTGCAACGAGTAGAAGGAGCCGTTGATCTCGATCGAGTTGAACTGCCGGCTGGCGTAACGCAGCTCGTTTTTCTGCCCGAGTTCCTTCGGATAAAACACGCCCCGCCATGGCCCGTAAGTCCAGCCGGAGATGCCGATGCGCAGCGGCGTATCGGGCCAGCGCAGCTCGCCTAGATCAGGCGAAGCGGCGCCGGGTTCGGCTGAAGAATGCGGTGCTTTTCGCATAGCTCACGGAACTTGAGGAGACCTTGCTTCTCGCGCTCTGCGAATTGGAATCGCAGACAGTCGCGAAAGTAGTGCTGGCAAAATTCCGGGCTGAACTCTTTCTCCGCCGCGATGAGTCGGCTGAGCGAATGGAGATTTTGGTCGCGTTGCGCGCGGAGCCGATCGGCGATGACCGCTGCGTCCGCGATTTCCGGCCGGATCAGCCATAGCGCAAAGACGAACGGCAAGCCCGTGAGTTCCTTCCACCACGCACCTAAATCGCGGAACTGGTACTCGCTCCCGTGCGCCTTCCGGAATCGGATTGCCTGATCCCCGATGAGCAACTGCGCGCGATCCGAGGAAGGAACGACGCGGACCTTGAGCCCAGATTCCGCAAGGAGGCAGTGCAGCAGATTGGCCGAAGTGCGTGAAGCTGGATCGAGTGCGACTTCGTCCGTCGCGCCTAACGAGTGCTTGTGCGCGAGCACGACGCTTTCTACCGGACCATCGGAACCGATCGCGACGCCGTCGACGATCCTGTAGATCGGGTTCTCGAGAAACTCGAAGCTGGAAACGAACGCGACGTCCAGTTCGCCGGCCGCAAGCTTCCGGCAAAGAACCGCGGGATGATCGAACTCGACCGGCGCGTCCCAGCCAAAGATCAGCGGCCGTGCGTTGAGGTATTTGACGCAGCCGATCCGCAGCGGCGTCACGCGCAGGCCATCTCGGGCTCAGGCGCGATCGCAGCCGACGGCTTCACATGATTGTAATAGCTGTCGCGTTGCACCGGGATGCGGCCCGCTTCGCGGATCGCATTTTCTAAGGCCGCGACCGTCTGCTGCTGCGGAGTCTGCGCGCCGGCCATGTGGAAGATTTTCTCCTCGATGATCGTGCCGTGCAGATCGTCGACCCCATAGCTGAGCGCGACCTGCGCGAGCGGCAAACCGATTGATACCCAGTAGGCGGTGATGTGATCAAAGTTATCGAGATAGATTCGGCTGACCGCGAGGTTGCGGAGCTCTTCGAAAGCGGACACTCGCTTGATGTGCGCGAGGATCGGCGTTTGCGGCTCAAACGCGAATGGGACGAACCCGGTGAAGCCGCTCGTTTCGTCCTGTAACTCGCGCAGGCGGCGCAGATGATCGACCCGTTGCTCGAGCGTTTCGATGTGTCCGTAGAGCATCGTCGCGGTGCTGCGGCCGCCCATCTGATGCCAGGTGCGATGCACCTCAGCCCATTCGTCGGCTGTCTCTTTGCCACGACAAATTTCGTCGCGCACACCGGGATCGAAAATTTCGGCACCGCCACCCGTCAGCGCACCGAGGCCAGCGTCGCGGAGCAGTTGAAGGGTTTGGCGCAGCGGCAACTTAAAGACGCGTTCCGCAAGGTGGCGGATCTCAATCGCCGTGAACGCCTTGATCACCAGATCCGGGTCGAGCGCGCGCAATTGCGTGAGTAGATTCAGATACCAATCCTTCTTCAGGCTCGGGTGCAGCCCGCCGACCATGTGGACTTCGGTAATTCCGAGCCGCAGTGCGTCGCGCACGCTGCCGACGATCTCGTCGACCGACATCTCGAAGGCGTGCGCATCGCGTTTCCGCGCCGCAAACGCGCAGAACTGGCAGGAGAGGATGCAGATGTTCGAGTAGTTGATGTAACGGTTGTGGATGTAGGTGGCGAAGTTGCCGTTCTTCCGCTCGCGCCGGTCCGTGGCCATGATGCCGAGCGCGTTCAGATCGTCCGAACGATATAGGGCGAGCGCGTCCTGGTCGGTGATGCGCTGCGCTGCTTCCACCTTCTGGGCGATCTCGCGCAGCTCGCTTGGAATTAAGGCAAGGTTCATTCGGGAAAAGCCGGCTGGGCAGCGGGCGAGACATGATGCACACGGCGGAAACCGCTTGCAACAAGAAGGCCCGCGTCGCGCGTATCAATTTCGAAGCGACCCGCCACCTCCAATGAAGCGGCGGGTTCAATCGGAATACCTCTAGCCGAAACTCCGTCTATCCGTTGATGTCCCGCCAAGATTCACCGCCCGCGGGCAGCAGCGACGCGGACGCCGAGGCCGTGCGGCTGATGCAGCTCGTGCGCGACGGCGACATGGCGGCGTTCGAACAGCTGGTTGAGCAGCATCAGGCGCTCGTCATTGGGACGGTCGGCCGGATGCTCGGAAACAATGCCGATGTCGAGGACGTGGCCCAGCAGGTTTTCGTGCGCGTTTGGAAAAGCGCAAAACGCTACGAGCCGCGCGCCAAATTCACCACCTGGCTGCTGAAGATCACGCGCAACCTGGTCTTCAATGAACTTCGCCGGCGGAAGCGACATGCGACGACTCCGCTGCAGCCGAACATTGAGGGCGAAGAGTTGCAGATTGCGGATCAGCGTCAGCAAACGCCCGCGGCGTCGGCTCTGGATGACGAGCTGCAGCGCGCGATCGACAGCGCAATCGCGGAGCTCCCGGAATCGCAACGCCTGGCCGTCGTCCTGCGTCGTTACGAAGAGCTCAGTTACGAGGAAATTGCCGAGGTGCTGAAGCAATCCGTGCCCGCTGTGAAAAGCCTGCTCTTCCGCGCCCGCACGGAACTACGCGCACGGCTGAAAACCTACCTCGCTGGCTAAACCTGTAGCGGCACGCGCGACAACCCTGCAGGAAAAAACAAAGAGGGCGAGTTCCCACCCGAGAACCCGCCCCCTCAACCCCCACACTTAAAAACGTCTTAGTATTCGCGGTCCTTCGCGTCGGCCATGAAGCGCACGCGGCTTCCGTCCGTCTTAGCCGGCGCAGGCGGCGTTCCCGGCTTCGGATAATCCGCAGCCACCTGACGATTGGATGTCGGCACGAGACGCACGGCGCCGCGCGCGTTGTTCCGCCAGCCGTTCGGATCGGCATATTCTTCGCCGGAGTGGTGCACCCCGTTCACCTGATCTTCAAGACCGGTGCCGTAGCGAGCATCGAGGATCGTCGGTGTTACGAAGACGAGCAGATTGCGCTTCACACGTTCGTTGGCGTGACTCTGGAATAGGTATCCGAGGACCGGCACGTCCCCCATGATCGGCACCTTGGTTCCGCTCTTGCGGACTTCGTCCTGCAGCAAGCCACCGATCGCGAGCGTGTCGCCGCTCTTGATCAGAACGTTTGAGTCCAGCGTGCGTGTATCGATCACAGGGCTGGCCACGGTTGCGCCTGCGAACGTGAAGCTCGCGTCGCCGACCTTATTGCTGATCTCCGGTTTGACGCTCAAGGTGATGAAGTTGTCTTTGTTCACTGAAGGACGGACAACCAGCGTGTTTCCAAATTTCTTGTCTTGGAATCCGCCGAAAACAGCGGTCGCGGTTTGTTCGTTGAAGTTGAGCTGAGGCACCGGCTGGCTGCGGCTGATCTCGATCTTCGCCTGCTGATTGTCAGCGGTGACGACGCGCGGGTTGGCCAGGAATTCAGCGCTCGAATCTTCGTTCAACATCTGCAGCGTGACGGAGAGCTGCGGCGTGGAAAGGATCGCAAGCTGGCCTGCGCCAACCGCACTTCCGAGCAGACTGCCGAGTGAGTCACCCAATCGGTTGTTGTTGGTTCCGGCGAAGTTGAAGTCGTTAAGCTGAGTGTGCCCGTTCGTGCTGTCGATCGTCGTTGTGCCGGTTTTTGCATCAGGGAAGCGACTCCCGCCGTATCGGATCGTCTGCGGACTCGATGCGCTGCCGACTACGCCGGCCCAGTTGATTCCGTAGCTCTGCTTAGGATTCGCGGTTACCTCGACGAGGCGCGCTTCGATCATGACCTGCTTGGTTGGCTTGTCGATTTGCAGGAGGAGCTTCCGGATCGCGTCGATGTTGCTGCGCGTTTCGCGGTAGAACATCGTGTTCGTCCGCTCATCCACCTGCGGCGCGTCCTTGCTCGCGAGCTGCGCCGCGATCAGTGGCGCGGTGTCTTTCGCGCGGGAGTAGCTGAATTGATAGCTGTCGCTTTCCGTCGGCTCCGCGCCGCGTTCTGCCGCCGTCTTGATGTAGTAAACGTTGTCGATCTTATCCATCGTTAGGCTCTTGGCCTTCACGATGATCGCAATCGCCTGCAACGCGGTGACGTCTTCGAGGCGCATGGTCACTGTCGTGTTCGGCGGAATCTGATCGCTCACGACCATGTTGATCTTGGATTGGCGCGCGAGCAGTCGCAGCACCTGGCCCACGTCGTCGCCTTGGAACTCGCGCACACCAACTCCGCCGCTGTCGAGCGCGCTCGGCTCTGCGTCGGCGGGAGCGGCGGTCGTTGCACCGGGAGCAGCCGGCGCTGTGGTTGCCGTCGCGGTTGTTGTTGCGGGCGCGGCTGGTGCGCTGGACGCCTGCACGAGCATCATCGATTGATCAGTGCTCGCGCCGTTCGCAGCGCTCGCGGCGACGGCGCTGTTCGCTTTCGCGATCGGCGCGCTGATCGGATTCGATCCGGTTGGTTTGACCTGTGCCGTGCTCGCTGGACTGGAGAGCGGCGCAGGCGAACTGAGCTGCGCTTGAGAAACGGACATTGCGCTGAGCAATGCCGCCGCCCCGCAGACGAATTGGTTAAGACGAGTGGACATAGGATTGATGAGATTGGTAGCTGCGAAAGCTTTTAAGCAGGATGCAGACCAGCTCGAAAAAAACGCCACCGGCCGTGCTTCTTCCGTCGAGAAACACGCAGGCGAAGTGCCGCGCGATCGCGCCTGAGCTCGAGCGAAACCTCCGCGATTACACGGCGCGCGCAGCTTCGATGAATGCGCGAAGACGGGCGTGATCTTTCCGGCCCGGCGATGCTTCAACGCCGCTCGTCACGTCGACGCCGAATGGCCGGACGGCTTTGATCGCGGACGCGACATTCTCCGGCGTCAGGCCGCCAGCGAGAAGCACTTTCAAGTCTGGCGCTGACTCGATGAACCGGCGCGCGATCTCCCACGGGAAAACTTTCCCGCTGCCGCCGAAGGCACCCGCACTCGCGGAGTCGAGCACGAGCCAACGCGTCGAGTAGTCGGGCAGCGCTTGCAGCGAAGATTCGTCGCGCACCGGCAGCGCCTTCCCGAACGCGACGCCACGATCAGCCAGGCGCCGGCAGAATTCCGGCGATTCGCTGCCGTGTAGTTGCAGCCCGGTGATGAACGGCAGGCGCGAGATCGCGAGTGCGTCTTCGAAAGTCGGATCAACCAGAATCGCGATCTTCCGCACGCCTTCCGGCAGCGTCTCGATCCATGAAGCAGATGCAGCGATGTCGATGAAACGTTTGCTTCCGCGAAACGCGTTTAGGCCAATCGCATCCGCGCCAAGCGCAACCGCCGCGCGCGCGTCTTCTGCGTTGCAGATGCCGCAGATCTTAATGCGGATCGCGCCCTGATCCGCTTCGTCGAACATCAACGCTTCGAATCGATCACACGTCCCTCGACCTGCTTGATCTGCGTGTGATGCGTCAGAACGTGGACGCGTCCGTCACTGCCACGGAAGAACGCGCTCAGAACCCAGCTGATAACGCCGACGAGAATCGCGCCCCAGAACGCGCTGCCGAAACGATCGACGTGAAATCCCGGCACAAACGTCGGGACCCACAGCAGCATGAGCGCATTCACCACCAGGATGAAGAAGCCTAACGAGAACAGAATTAGCGGTGCACTCAGGATCAGGAGGACGGGGCGAACGAAGGCATTCAGGATTCCGAGAAGGAGCGCGGCGGCGACCAGGCTACCAATCGTGTCGTAACGGATTCCGCTGATGAAAGCGGAAGCGATCATGACCGCGAGCGTGGTCACGCCCCAGCGAAAGATGAAATGCCTCACGCGCGAACCGTAGCCGCGAAGCGCGTCCGGAAGCAATCGGTTTGGCGAAAATCCGCTTGCAAACGAGGGCCCGGAAATGAATCGGTTGCGACAAATAGAAAACTCCCGTGCCCAAGAAAACCAAGACCGAACAGACAACGAGCGAAGCTGCCGCCGAACCGACTAGCGAACCAGTTGCTGCTGCCGAAGCTCTGGCGGCCAAGAAAGCCGCAAGCAAGAAAAAGCCCGCAACGAAAACCGCCGCCAGTAAATCCGCGGGAAAAAAGAGCGCCGCCAAAAAGACAGCCAAGCCACTTGCTGCGAAGTCCAACGCCGCGAAGAAGAGATCGGCCGAGCCGACGGACGAAATGATCCGTCTCCGCGCCTACTTCATCGCGGAGCGCCG
>JALZAD010000109.1 GCA_030948555.1 Verrucomicrobiota bacterium
GCCGCGGGCAGTCTGCGCGAGCAGCGAATCGACTTCGGCACGGGCGTTCATTCAGCCTCGATCTTCGCGGCTGCTGCAATTGCTGTCGAGAGGAGCGTGCCAAGACTGAAATCGCGCACGGCCAGAAAGAGATCGACAATCCACGTCATCTACATGAGAACACGTGCGCAAGCCGCCTCTCGGTGCATCCCCATCCATGACCATCCCACGCGTTCCCGCGATTCTTCTCACGCTCATTGCTGCGCTTGCGGCGGTTGCCTCGGTGCAGGGGGCGCCTTTCACATTCAGCAATACCGGCAGCATGGGTCAGGCGCGGCTCTAGCATTCGGCGACGCTTCTCCGCAACGGCAAAGTGCTCGTGGCGGGTGGTGGTGTCGCTGGTGAAATTGGCACAGCAGAGCTTTACGATCCGACGGCCGGCACCTGGAGCGCGACGGGCAATCTCAAAATTCCGCGGGCATTCCATACCGCGACGCTGTTGTCGAACGGCAAGGCGCTGATCGCGGGCGGTCTTGCGAATAGCGGCGGAATGCAGCGGACGGCCGAGCTTTACGATCCGGCGAGCGGCACCTGGACGTTGACGGGCAGCCTTGCGGCGGGACGCGAATATCACACCGCGACGCTGCTGCAGAACGGGAAGGTACTGGTCGCGGGCGGCGACTACCTAACAAGTGCCGAGCTCTACGATCCAGCGACCGGCGTATGGACGTTGACCGGCAGTCTGGGCACGGGCCGCGAGGCGCATAGCGCAACGTTGCTGCAGAATGGAAAGGTGCTCGTGGCGGGCGGCCGCAAAGGGAACAGCCTTGCGCAGGTGGAGATCTATAATCCGACGAGCGGCACCTGGTCGGCCGCGGCAACGCTCGCGGCGCCCCGGGCAAATCACGGCGCGACATTGTTAGCTAACGGCAAAGTGCTCGTGACCGCTGGATTTGATTACGGCACCGGACGGCCGCTCGCGACTGCAGAACTTTACGACCCCGCCAGCAACAGCTGGAGCAGCGCGGGAAGCCTCGCCGCCGCGCGTTCGTTACACACCGCGACGTTGTTGCCAGACGGCGGAGTGCTCGTGGCCGGCGGCGGCACCGCGAGCGGCACCGCCATCGCCACGGCCCAGCTCTACAATCCGGCGAGCGGGAACTGGACGACGACCGCAGGTCTCAATACCGCGCGCGTCGTGCACACCGCGACGCTTTTGCCGAACGGCCACGTTCTCTTCGCCGGCGGCGACAGCAGCAACGCTTCCGCACTTGCCTCCGCAGAGCTTTATCTCACCGACGGGCCCTTTACGACACCGCGGAACATCTCCACCCGCGTGCGCGTCGAGACTGGGGACAACGGTCTGATCGGCGGGTTTTACATTACTGGTTCGGTGTCGAAGAGAGTGTTAATCCGCGCCCTCGGGCCTTCGCTCGTCACTGCCGGGGTGGTCGCAACGCTCGATGACCCAACGCTCGAGCTGGATCGCAACGACGCCGGCCGGAAGTTCAATGACGATTGGCAGCAGGGAGATACGAGCGCAATTCCGAGCGGCTTCGCGCCGACCGACCCGCGTGAGTGCGTGATCGTGGCGACCCTTGCGGCCGGGCCGCACACCGCGATCGTGAGCGGCAAGGATGGCGCCACCGGCATCGCCATCGTCGAAGTCTATGACCTCGAACCGACGGCTGCGTCGACCTTGTCGAATATCTCGACGTGCGGCTCCGTCCAGAGCGGCGACAACGTGATGATCGGCGGCTTTATCCTCGGCGGGAGCACCAACCTCACGCAGGTCGCGATCCGCGGCCTCGGTCCATCGCTCAGTGACGCAGGGCTAAGCGATGCGGTGGCTGATCCGACGCTTGATCTGCGTGACGCAAACGGCGCACGCCTGATCGCGAACGATAACTGGCAGGACGACCCGGACAGCGCCGGACAATTAACTGCGCGTGGCCTGGCTCCGAAGGCCGCTGCGGAAGCAGCTATCTTCACGACGTTGCCCGCTGGTAACTATACCGCCATTCTGGCGAGCAAGAACGGCACCGGCATCGGACTCGTCGAAGTTTATAACGTCCGGTAAGGGTTGGTTTCGATCAATAGAGCTACGCTGACAAATGCCAGCCGCGCCCATTAAGCCGTCATCCTGAATCGCGTAGACGATGAGGGATCTCGCAACAACACAAGCGACCTTCTCACTCGACAAAGTGTAACTGACTATGTGGCCGGGAGATCCTTCGACCGTCTGCGCGGCTCAGGATGACGGCTACGTTGTTCTTCGTTGAAATTCCCGCCAACCTCACTTGACCGCTCGGCCTTCGAGTTCCCGATCGAGCAGCGGTTTCAGCTTTGCGCTCCGGCGCGCGGCCAACTAGATGAACCGAGGTGAGAATCCGACCTTCGCTCGATTCGCTGCTGGTGTTTGCTCCTATCGCAATCGCGATCCGGTTCGTACCCGCATGGCATAACCCGACCGCATTATTTATCTGCTCCGCGCTCGCGATTGTTCCTGTCGCCGGCTGGATCGGTCACGCGACGGAAGCGCTGGCGTGCCATGTCGGCGAAGGACTCGGCGGATTGCTGAACGCGACCTTCGGTAACGCCGCGGAATTGATCATCGCGGGGATCGCGCTTT
>JALZAD010000123.1 GCA_030948555.1 Verrucomicrobiota bacterium
TTCCAAAAGCGAGCCCGTGTGACCGCCCGAGCGCGATCGCCTTTTGCACGCCGACGGTCAACGCGTGCTCCATCAGAATTTGGCCGCCGTCGCGGTCGAGCAACTCGGTGAAATCGTAACGCGCGAACGTGCTCGCGCCAGCGAGGTTCGCTGGCGTCCAGCTCAAGCCTGCGCCGAAGCCGATGTTCTCAAAGTCGAGCGATGAAGTGCGGTCGTAGCGAAAGATCGAAGTATGCGCGCCAACGTTCGCTTCCATTTCGTGGCTTAGCTTTTTGCTCCAGCCGAGTCCGGCATCCAGAATGGCAAAGACATCATCTCGTTCGCCGCGACGCGTCAGCGCGACGTTGTCCGTGTAGGCAATAGCCAGCCCGCCGGTGACCACGAAAGAGCGCACACGTTCCTGGCTCTTCAGAATCTGCTGCGCACCAAAGCTGTCGTCGTCCGAGGAAGTCGCATCTGAGCTCGCGAGCGCAGTGCCGTTCGCATCCACGCCACCACTCGCGGGCGGTGTCAGATCTCGTTGCAAACGCGCTTGCTCGATCGCGCTGTCGATCTGCGCCAGGGCGAGGCCGTACGGATTGACCGGCTGATCTGCGATGGGCGAGAGCGCGACCGAATGAAGATCAGATGCTGGAAGAACCGGCTGCTGGGCAGACGCGAGTCTCGCGAATGCACCCAGACAAACGGCACAAAGGAACCGTGAAGCAGGAGAAGCCACGGCTATTCGACCTAGCAACCGTCATGCCGCTGATGGTGAAAGCTTCGCCTCCCCCGCGGCGGCATAGTTCCCGCTGAAATCGACGCGTGTTCCGGAAGCGCATTCTTGCGATTGGAGTGATCGCGCTGGTCGCGCTCGGCGGCACAGTCGCGCTCGACGTTTCCGCGCCTTTCGCCTACCTGCGCACGCGCAACCTTCTGCGGGACGCAATCACCCGGGCCGGTCGCAAAACACCGGCGAACCCTGATCTCGTCTTCCTCGCGATCGACAGCGACTCGGTCGGTCTCGAGGAGGGTGCCGACATTGATGAGATGTACGAATTGCACGACAACGACTCGATCGAGGCGCGCGGTCTGCACGCCATGAGCAAACTGTGGCCGTGGCCGCGCGAAGTTTACGGCCTTGTGCTCGAGCGTCTGGTGGAAGCGGGCGCGAAGGTCGTGATCTTCGATCTCACCTTCCCCACCCCGACGGCCGGCGATGAGCCGTTTCACCTCGCGCTGGAAAAGTACCGCGATCACGCGGTCATCGGGAGCAACTTCATCTCTGCGACCTCGCGCGGCTTTACTACTGTCTCGGCGAGTCACACGCGCCCGCCGGACAGCCTGGTGCCGCAGACGAAGCCGATGGATGATCGCGTCGCGTTCACCAACTTCTGGCCGGACGACGACGATGTGGTTCGGCGGGTGCAATACCGCATCACCTTCGAGCAAGTGCAGGGCCTGCAACCCGGCGCCGAATCGGAGCGCTTCCTCTCGTTAGGCGGGCGCGCCCTGGCGAAGGCGGGCTACAAAGACCTTATCCCGGCCGGCCTGGAGGATCGCATGTTCCGCTACACCGCTCCAGCGCGCGAAGGTTTCCCGCCACGCTCGCTCTTCGAGATCTTCGTGCCCGATTACTGGAAGCATAACTACAAGTCGGGCGAGTTCTTTCGCGGCAAGATCGTGCTCGTCGGCGCAGAAGGAAATTGGCAGCACGACGAACACGCCACGCCCTTCGGCGCCATGCCTGGACCCGAGCTGCACCTGAACGCGATCAATGCCGCCATCCATCATGAGTTCATCACCGAGCTTTCGCACGGCAGCGTGTTGTTTGTCGCCGTGCTCGCCGGGTTGATCGCGCTCGCGCTTTCGGTCGGCGTGCGCTCACCGTGGCTCCGCCTCCTGATTCTCCTCGCGCTCGATTGCGCGGATGTCTGGCTCACGCTCTACGCCTTCAACAACCGGAACGTTTACATCCCCTGTCTGCCTTTCCTTCTCGTGCTTAACAGCACGGTGCTGCTCGGTTTCATCTGCGACTTCACCTGGGAGCGGCTGGAGAAGGCGCGCGTGCGTCGTACCCTGGAGAAGTACGTTTCGAACAACGTCGTGCGCGAATTGCTTGACCATCCGCGGCAGTTTCAGCAGTCGTTAGGCGGTGTCGTGAAGCCGGCGAGCATCCTCTTCTCGGACATCCGCGGTTACTCTTCGGTGAGCGCGAAGACCAACCCGCAGGCGCTGGTCGCGCAGCTCAATGAGTATCTCAGCGCGATGGTCGAATGCGTGTTCCGGCACGGCGGGACGCTCGACAAGTTCATCGGCGACGCGGTCATGGCGGTCTGGGGCAACGTGCAAAGCGAAGGCGTCACGACCGACGCCACGAACGCGGTCCGCGCTGGACTGGAGATGCGCGAGGAGCTGGTGCGTCTGAACCGCGAGTGGCGCAAACGCGGGCTGACCGAGCTGCGCATCGGCATCGCGATCAACCAGGGTGACGTGGTGGTGGGCAACGTCGGCTCGCCGCGGCGAATGGAATTCACGGTCATCGGCGACCCGGTGAACGTGAGCTGGAAACTCCAGGAACTCACCAAGCAGGTCGAGTCGGATCTCGTTGTGAGCAAAAGCGTCTCCGCTCTCGTCCTCGAGCACTTCGAGCTGCAAAATCTCGGCAAGTTTCCGGTCACCGGTTTCGATGAGCCGTTCGAGATTTTCGGGATCAGCCGCCCCATCGCAGTGGGTGAAGCCGTGGAAACGGCAACTCTGGCAGCTCGCTAGAGCCGAGCTCCCGCAGCAGAATACACGGTAGCGAATCGGGTATTCTGGGCTAGCTTGCTGGCCCGCAAAATGAACCGATTAGAGATCCAAGATTTACACGCCGGCATCGTTGATCAGGAGATCATTCGCGGCCTGACCCTGAGCGTGCCGAAGGGCGAAGTGCACGCGATCATGGGGCCGAACGGCTCCGGCAAAAGCACACTCGCCAAGGTGCTCGCCGGGCATCCTGATTACGCGGTGACGAGCGGTTCGGTCACGATGGACGGTGAAGATGTGCTCGGTCTCGAGCCCGACGAGCGGGCGCGCAAAGGCCTCTTTCTCGCCTTTCAATACCCGAGCGAAATCCCGGGCGTTACGATCGCGAACTTCCTCCGCGCGGCTGTGCAGGCGCGTTTACCCGAAGGCGAGGAACTCGAAGCGGTCGATTACTACGAGCGCCTTTACGAGAAGATGGACCTGCTCGAGATGGACCGCTCGTTCACCTCGCGTTCGGTGAATGAAGGCTTTTCCGGCGGCGAGAAGAAACGGAACGAGATTCTGCAAATGGCGATGCTTGAGCCGCGTTACGCGGTCCTCGATGAGACCGACAGCGGTCTCGACATCGACGCGCTGAAGGTGGTCGCGAACGGCGTGAACTCATTGCGCGGACCGAATCTCGGCGTTCTGCTCATCACTCACTATCAGCGCCTGCTCGATTACATTGTGCCGGATCACGTGCACGTCATGGTGCAGGGCCGGATCGTGCGCAGCGGTGGGAAAGACCTCGCGCTCGAATTGGAAGAAAAGGGTTACGATTGGGTCCGCGACGAGATCGCTGAGCCCGCAACAGTTTAAAGGAACTTTATGGTTACAGAAGCAGCACCGCTCGACCTCACGCGCGACGACAAAGGAGATTTTTCCTACCCCGACACCCATAAGCATGACGCGGGTGTAGGGCTGACGGAGAAGACGATCGACTACATCGTCAATATCAAGGAAGAGCCGGAATGGGTGCGGGAATTCCGCATGAATGGACTCAAGACATTTCTGAGCAAGCCGATGCCGACGCATTGGGCGAGCAAGGATCTCGAAGCGATCGTCTTCGACAACATCCGCTACTACCTGAGCAGCGGCACGCAGGCGAAACGCAGCTGGGAAGATGTGCCGGATGATGTAAAGCGCACTTTCGAGCGGCTCGGGATTCCGGAGCAGGAACGGAAATTTCTCGCGGGTGTCGAAGCGCAGTTCGATAGCGAAGCGGTCTACTCGAACATCAAAGCCGCCGTCGGTGAGCAGGGCGTGATCTTCGTTGGCTCGACCGAAGGCCTGAAGAACCACCCGGAAATTTTCCGGAAGTGGTTCGGCAAAGTGATCCCGACCGGTGACAATAAATTCAGCGCGCTGAACTCGGCTGTCTTCAGCGGCGGCTCATTCATCTACGTCCCGCCGGGCGTGAAGGTGAAGCATCCGCTCCAAGCGTATTTCCGGATCAACGCCGAGAACTTCGGGCAGTTCGAGCGCACGCTCATCATCGTCGATGAAGGCGCGGAACTGACCTACATGGAAGGCTGCACGGCGCCGAAGTTTAATACCGCGACCTTGCACAGTGCGGTCGTCGAGCTGGTCGCGCTGAAAGGCGCGAAGATCCAGTACATCACCGTCCAGAACTGGTCGAACAACGTCTTCAATCTCGTGACCAAGCGCGCCCTTGCGCATGAAGAAGCCGAGGTGAAGTGGATCGATTGCAACATTGGCTCGCGTCTCACGATGAAGTATCCGGGCGTCGTCTTGAAGGGACGGAAAGCGCGCGGCGAAGTCTTATCGATCGCGCTCGCAAGCAACGGCCAGCATCAGGACACCGGCGCGAAGATGGTCCATGCCGCCGATGAGACGACGTCGAACATCATCTCGAAAAGCATCAGCATCGGCACCGGCCGCGCGACCTACCGTGGACTCGTGCACGTGCCGAAGCACTTGAAGAACTGCAAGAACAACACCGAGTGCGACGCGCTACTCATCAACTCGAACAGCCGCACCGACACGTATCCGGCGATCACCGTCCGCGGCACCGGCAACAGCGTGCAGCACGAAGCCAGCGTCTCCCAGGTTTCGGCCGAGCAAATCTTCTACATGCAGCAGCGCGGCCTCACCGAAGCGCAGGCCATGAGCTTGAGCGTGAATGGATTCGTCAACGATCTCGTGCGGCAGTTCCCGATGGAATACAGCGTCGAACTGAAGCGCCTGATCGAGCTCGAGATGGAAGGCTCCGTCGGCTAGTCGTGCCGTTACCTCTGGGGTAGACAATGAGCACCGAGACCGCTGTACTCGACCGCGTGACGGAAATCGAAGTGCCACCGGAGCAGACTGCGCCTCCGATTTTGGGCGGCATGCCGGAAGGTCGAAACGCCGATCTGCCGCAGTGGTTCCGCACGCGCCAGGACGAGGCTTGGAGTCGCTTCACATCGCTCCCCATGCCAACGCGCAACGATCAGCCGTGGCGCTTCTCCAACATGAACGCGCTCGATCTCGCGCCGTATGTGGTCAGCCAAAGCGCCGACGCAAACGATCGCGCGCGGATCCTTGAGCAATCAAAGATTCTCGACGGCGTCGCCGGCCGACTGATCTTCGCGGACGAACATTTGCTCCGCCGCGATCCGCTCCCGGAGTCGCTCCGCTCGTTAGGCGTGATCCTAAAGCCACTCGAGCGCGGCTTGATTGAACACGAAGATCTTTTTCAGAAGCACTTCATGGCGCAGCCGGCTGTGCTCGGCTCCGCCAAGTTCGCCGCGCTGCACGAAGCACTCGTTAGGTCAGGCACCTTCGTCTACGTCCCGCGCGGCGTAGAAGTCGAACTGCCGATCGAGATCTTTCATTGGCTGAACGGCGAAGATGCATCTGTCTTTCCGCACACGCTCCTGATCGCGGACGAGCTTTCAAAGGTCACTGTGGTTGAGCATTTCCGTTCCGCTCATCCGACGCGGCGCGGCTTCGCCTGTGGCGTGAACGATCTCGTCGTCGGTCGCGGCGCGAAGATTACCTACGTATGCACGCAGGATTGGAACGAGAACACCGTCGCGTTGCAGATGAACGCGACCACTGCCGGGCGCGACGCTTCCGCCATGAGCCTCAACGTTCACCTTGGCTCGCGGTATTCGCGCTTTGAAAGCTTTAGCCGCGTCACCGGTGAAGGTGCACGGAGCGACCTGCTTTCCGTCTCGGTCGCAGATCGCACGCAGGAGTTCGACGCGCGGACGTTGCAGGACCACGCCTCGCCCCACACGACCAGTGATCTGCTCTACAAGAACTCGGTCAGTGACCGCGCGCGCGTCACCTTCGGAGGACTAATCCGAGTCGAGCCGCACGCGCATTTCACGGATGCGTATCAGACCGTGCGCAATCTTCTTCTGAGCGACGACGCGGAGGCGAACTCGATGCCCGGCCTTGAGATCATGGCCGACAACGTGAAATGCAGCCACGGCGCGACCTCAGGTCAGCTGCACGAAGACGAGCTTTTCTACCTGCTTGCGCGCGGAATTCCAAAGAATGTCGCCCATCGCCTGCTCGTCACCGGCTTCCTCGAGGAAGCAGTCGCGCGCCTGAATCAGCCGATCATCGCCGCCAAGATCCACGACATGATCGAGGCGAAGTTCGCACGCGCAGTGACTCGTTAGGCGAGCTCAACGCCGTCATCACGGCGGGCAAGCGCCGTCACGATCACCGTGAGCTTTATGTCCTGCATAGCTGAGGCTATTGCATGGCAGCATCAAGGTCGTGACCCCCTTGTGGCAAACTGTGCAGGTGACAGGAGGAGTCGGTGTGGGAGTTGGCGTCGGAGTCGGTGCCGCTGCAATCGTCACTGAGTAACCGCGACTCCCTGCACAGTTCGCGGAACTATCGGTCGCTGTGATGGTGAAGTTGAATGGGCCTGATTGCGTAGGTGTCCCGCTGAGCTGGCCACTCGACGAAAGCGTCAGCCCGTTAGGCAGTGTTCCGCTGGTCACGGCAAACGTATAGGTGCCGCCGGTTCCGCTCGCGGTGATCGTCTGGTTGTAGGTCATGCCGACCTGGCCGTTCGGCAAGGTTGACGGGCTCACGGTGGTGGCCGGGCAATTCACCTGGATCGAGTAGGCGCGGCTTCCGGAACAGCCGGCGCTGGTATCGGTCGCCGTGATGGTGAAGCTAGAGCTTCCCGATCGCGTAGGTGTGCCACTGATCCTACCCGCGGCGGATAGCGTCAGCCCGGCGGGGAGCGACCCGGTGGTAACGGCATACGTGTAGGCGCCGCCCGTTCCGCTCGCCGTGACGGTCTGATCATAAGCCGAGTTAACTTGTCCATCGGGGAGCGTTGTTGGACTAAGGGTCGTGGCCGGACAGCTAATTGTGACCGTGTAACTCTGGCTACCTGTGCAGCTCGTGCTGCTGTCGGTCGCTTTAATCGTGAAACTGAACGGACTGCCCGTTGTCGTCGTAGGTGTGCCGGAGATCTGGCCGGTGCTAGTGTTCAGAGTCAAACCCGGCGGCAAGCTGCCGGAGCTGACACTGTAGGTGTAGGTGCCGCTGCCGCCACTCGCGCTCACCGTCTGACTGTAGGAGGTGCCAACAGTTCCGCCCGGCAGCGTTGATGGACTTAATGTGATCGTCGGGCATGGCACGGGTTTGCACTTACCAGCGTTACCTGCATTTACGATCGCCTGAATCTCGGTTTGCGATAGCGCGCGGTTGAAGACTTCCACTTCGTCGATCTCGCCGTTGAAGGGCTGTGGGCCGTTGCCAGAACCTGCCCCGATCGTGAAGGGATCAGTATTTGCAATAGAATTGGTCCCGAGATTATCGGATATAACGCTCATCGTCTCGATCACGCCGTCGACGTAGATTTTAACTCCGGCGGCCGTGCCGCTTCCATCGTAGGTGGCGCTGACATGGTGCCACTGTCCGTCGTTTACCTTGGTTGAACCGTAAACAATAACCGCGTGGTCGCGTGGACAGTTTGCAGTGTCACTACCATCAACAAAGAAGCTGAGTGATCCCGCCCCGGGCGGAGTCGGGTCAGTCGAGTAACACTTGGGGGTTTGACCGTTATTAATCATCAATGCGTAACCCTTAAAAGGCGCGTTCAGCTGTCGCTTAGCGACGATGAAGTGATTGACCGTAGTTTCTGTCGAGCGCACCCAGGCATCGAGGCTAAAGGAATTCGTTCTTTCGAAGGCCAGATTCGCTGCACTGGTTGTGGAGACAAAACTGGAACCATCGAAGTGGAAAGCCTGAGCCACTTCGCCCGGAACGAATGTGACCGTGCCTTGCGGGGTGCCGTTGTTCCCATCTCGAATATCACTAAAGTTCCCGTCGGCGGGCCACCAGGAAACCATCCCGGAGGGCGGCGTTGCGCAGGTGCGGCATTTGCCTGCACTGCCGGCGTTGAAGATCGCACCAACTTCGGTGCCGCTAAGTGAGCGGCTGAAGATCTCCAGCTCATCGATGTCGCCGAAGAAGGCGTTGTTCACATCGTTGTCGCCTCGCGCGCCAATCGCGGCCGCAGTCGTAAAGGTGAACGTCGTGTTGTAGTTCACAGGCGCGTCGGCCCTGCCATCGATGTAGAACGTGACCGTGCTGCCCGCCTTCGTCACCGCCACATGGTGGTAGTTCGTGTCCGTGATTGTAGAGGTGGAGAAGACCGCGGATTCTTCGACTTTCGTCAAGGCAAGCCGCCCCGTGGCCTGATCGATGATGAAGCCGTAGCCGCCAGCGCCCCAGGCGAAGAACGTACCGCCTTCGACACCCGCACGACCATTGTTTGTCACGATGGTGGCGCTGGTGCGTTTGATCCACGCATCGATCGTGAAGTCCTGCAGCTGCAGGTTCGTAGGGCTGCCGACCAGGATGCGATCGCCCACACCTGACGTATTGCCGGTCCCGCCGAATCTCGCGGCGCGGTCCACGCGGCCATTCACGAAAGTAACGTTGCCTTGCGGCGTTCCGCTGTTCCCGTCCTGGATGTCAGCGCCGGTCCCGTCCAGCGGATACCAGCTCACCATTCCAGCTGGCGGCGGCGTGCAGGGTGGAACAACGAAGCCGCGGACCGCGACAACGTGATTGCCGCCGCCATAAGTGGAGAAGAGAAAGTCTTTAGTTATCGGATCGGTATAGGCCCCTAGGGCACCGTTCAGACCAGTGATAAAATCCTGCCGCGACGCAGGAACCGGAATCCCATTCGCGTCCAGGCTGTAAGCGGAAACGCGATTCGCGCTGTATTCTGAGATCAGCATGCTCGGACCGCTAAAGACCGGCGCACCGGCCGGCACATAAACGATCCCTTCCGGCCCCGCAGCTGTGTTCGTGCGCTCTGCCACACCGGAGAGATTGAACGTGCCCATCCCATCGGCGGTCAGCGTGCCGGAGTAAAAGCCGCCTTGATTGTAAGAAGCGATCCGGATCGCGCCCGCGTCAGGAAATCCGGGAGCAACGAACTGTACAGTTCCCACCGAGCTGGCCACGCCGAGTGGCGAAAGACTGAAGACTTTGTCCGGAGTGCTGCTGCCGGGTTTAATCTGGCCCAGCTCGTTTGATGGATAGCCGGTGTAAAAGAGAACGCCACCAGGGCCGTAAGCCAAGCCCCCATCGATGTTCGGTGCGGTCGAAAACAGCGAGGCGTTGCCCGAGAAACCGATGATGTGATTGTTCGCATCGCGCGTCACCCCGATCGCGTAAATGGCGCCTGAGGCACCATTGGCCGCGCCTCCGAGCAGGAGCGTATTCGGGTCGCCACTCTTCAGGGTGAGGCCGCCGTAATTTGTTGGCACGCCCTGCGCGCTGCCGAGGTCGACTAACGAGTAGTCGTTTGCGAAAGCCGGCGCGATCGTCTGTGCTACGGCGATGTGTTGAGGGCAGAGAAGGGCGATAGCGCAGGCCGTCGCCGCGAGTGGGCTTGTCTTATTCATGGGGGGTTGTGATGGGGGT
>JALZAD010000137.1 GCA_030948555.1 Verrucomicrobiota bacterium
AGCGGTGCGCCAGCAGCCGCGACGAGCAGAGATAAAATAAGGGTACGAGGGAGTCGCATCGGGGACTGCGGAGCGTATAGAAAACGGGTGCTCCGTCAAGTTGCGCAGCGGTCTCTGCACCGCTCCGTTCAACCACCAAAGTCGATCGCGATGCGTCTTTCCACGCCGAAAATTTCGATTCAGCCCACAACAGCGCGATCTTGAATCTTAATCATCAACAGAAGGTGCGCCTCGGCACCTGCGCGTGGGTCCACAATGAATGGCGCGATTCCTTTTATCCCGCGGACCTCCCTGATGAGCTCTGGTTCGAACACTACGCCCGCTATTTCCCCGCGGTCGAACTCGACTCGACCTTCTACGCCGCGCCGCCACCGGACGCGGTGCTCCGCTGGGCCGAGAGCACCCCGGCGTCTTTCCGTTTTACCTGCAAGCTCCCCTGCTCCATCACGCATGCCTGCGGGCTGCGCGATTGCACCGCGGAGTTCAATGCATTCCTCCGCGCAATGGATCCACTCGGCGCGAAGCTCCAAGTTATCCTGATCCAGCTGCCACCGACCTTCTCGCCAAAGGAAGGCGGCAAGAGCGCGCTCGAAAGCTTCCTGGGTCAACTGCCGCGCGACTTCCGCTTCGCCATCGACTTCCGCCACCCCGGCTGGCATCGACCGCAGGTCGTCCACCTCCTCGAACGCAACCGCGTTTGCTGGGCCTGGTGCGACACGAGCCCACTGAACGAACGCAACCTCGCGCCCTTCGCCTTCTGGCCGAACACGACCGACTTCCTCTACGTCCGCCTCCTCGGCGACATCACAACGCGCTACGATGGCGACGGCCAGCGCCTGCACACCTACGGTCGCTTGATCTGGAAACGGGAAGCCGCGATCGAAAGCTGGGCCTTGAAGATCGATCGTCACGTTAAGGAAGCGCGCAGCGTCTGGGTCTTCGTGAACAACCACTACGAAGGCTACGCTCCTGAAACCTGCCAGCGCCTGGCGGAGAAGCTCGGTTACGAACTGCCGCTGCCCTCGCTCGTCGAGACCGCTTCCGCGGCGCCCGGCCAGCTCGATCTCTTCCGCCCGGCGTAGCGCCTAACGGATTTCGCTCGCGCCGAAGTAGGAGTGGATCGCTTCCGGCAACTTGACCGACCCATCGGGTTGTTGACCCACTTCGATCAACGCGGCGAACAAGCGCGGCAGCGCGAGACCGGAGCCATTCAGCGTGTGACAGAAGCGGTTCTTCCCTTCCGCATCTTTGAAACGGAGGTTCATCCGCCGCGCCTGAAACTCTTCAAAGTTCGAGCAGCTCGAGACTTCGAGATAGGCATTTTGTCCGGGCGACCAAACTTCGAGATCGTAAGTCTTGGCCGAGCCGAACCCGATGTCGCCGGTGCAAAGCTCAAGCACCCGATAGTGCAAGCCTAACAACTGCAAGACGCGCTCCGCGTTCGCAGTCAACGACTCGTGCTCGTCATAGGATGCCTCCGGAGTGGTGATTTTCACCAGCTCCACTTTGTCGAACTGATGCACGCGGATGATGCCGCGCGTTTCCCGTCCCGCAGAGCCGGCCTCGCGTCGGAAGCATGGCGTGTAAGCCGTCAACTTCTTCGGCAGTTCGCCTAACGAGAGGATTTCCTCGCGGTAAAAATTCGTGACCGGGACCTCAGCCGTCGGCGCGAGGAACATCTGTCCGTCCTCCAGCCCATACATGTCGTCTTCGAACTTCGGCAGCTGCGTCGTGCCGGTCATGCAATCGCGCCTAACGAGAAACGGTGGACTCATCTCGAGGTAGCCGTGCTCGCGCGTGTGCAGGTCGAGCATGAACTGGATCAGCGCCCGCTCCAGCCGCGCCCCAGCGCCGGTGAAGCAGATGAATCCGCTGCCGCTCAACTTGGCCGCGCGTTCCGCATCGAACAGCTTCAACGCCGCGCCGATCGCAACGTGATCCCGCACTTCGCCGTTGATCTGCGGCTTCTCGCCCCAGCTCCGCACGACCACGTTGTCGCTCGCATCTCGGCCGATCGGCGCGCCCGCATGCGGCAGCTGAGGAATCCGCAAGAGCACGTCGCGCTGCCGTTCCTCCGCGGTCGCGATCTGTTCATTCAGCTTCCCAATTTCATCACCGATGCCGCGGACCTGCGTCTCGAGTTCCTCCGAGCTTTCACCGCGGCTGCGCTTCCCGCCGATCTCTTTGCTCAGCCGTTTGCGATCTGCGTTGAACTGCTGCACCGCCGTCTCTGCCTTGCGCCGCTCGGCGTCGATTTCCAGCACCTCGTCGACCTTCGTCGCATCGTCGCCGCCGCGCGTCGCGAGGCGCTCTTTCACGAAGTCCGGCTGTTCGCGGAGGAGTCGGATATCGAGCATGGCGCGGAGTCTAGCACATGCCGCAAAACAAGGTGACAACGCGCGGCCGGCTCACATATTTCCGGCGTGGAACAGCTCAACCTCCTCGGGGTTGCACTCGGCCTGGCGGCACTCGCGGGCATCAATCTCTACCTCACCGTGTTCGTTACCGGCCTGGCCGTGAACCAGCATTGGATCGCGCTCGCGCCGCAGTATCAGTCGCTCGATGTGCTCGCGAATCCGATCATCATCACCGTCGCCGGCGCGCTCTACCTGCTCGAGTTCTTCGCGGACAAAATCCCCTGGGTCGACTCTGCGTGGGACGCCGTGCACACCATCAT
>JALZAD010000147.1 GCA_030948555.1 Verrucomicrobiota bacterium
GTCTCGCAGTTGTGGCACTGAAATCGAGGCGTGAACGTCGCGCGTGAGGCGCAGCATTCCCTGTCGTGCTTCTTCATGCGCGGCGTTAACCGCCGTGTTCTTAGCGGACAAGGTTAGTCCGGTTTGAAGAACGGAGAAAAAGACGGTGCCAAGGAGACCTAGCACGCCGACGGCTATGACCATCTCGGCCACGGTGTAGCCCTTTTCCGCTTGTGACTTGGGTTGCAGTGACGTCATTGGTCGGCCGTTCGTAAGGTGTCCATCGAAACCGCGTAGTTCCTGTTTCGGAAAGTGTAGCTGACGGTCACGTTCGCTCTGCGGACGTTCAGGTTTGTGGGCGTCGTGCTGACAAAGGTCATGGTCATGCTGGCGTCGGAGATGGTTGTCGTCGTGGTGCCGGTTACGACCACCTTTCCTGTGACGGGATCCTGGTAGATAAACGCCTGCTTGTTGGCGGTCTGGCCCGTGCCCGAGCGATAGTAGGGATAGTAAGGGTAATACTTGCTGGTAAGCACCGGGGTGCTGCTTGGCGCGGCAGCCGGAAAGCTCACGCCGGAGGTGGCCAGCGAATCAATCTCGCTCGGTAGCATCAGCTCCAGCGGGATCTTGTTCTTCGAAGGATCGAAGGTTCCGCTGATGTAGGCGGCGGAGATGTCGAACGGCTCGCGCGAGAGGATCAGGTCGATCTGGTTCTGCGCCGCGACCTGTGCTTCCGAGAAAAGACGCGAACTGACGGCGTAGGTGTTGATCGCGTTGAACGCGGTGTAACATCCGGCCGCCATCGTGCCGAGGACGGCAAGGGCGATTACGATTTCAAGAAGAGTGAAGGCCGTCGTTGCTGCAGAGCGGCGGAGCAAGGGCAAGGAGGCCTTGGGTCGATGCGACACGTTCACAATGTAATAAAAGCAGCTCATGTGCCTTCGGCCAGCGTGAGCGAGCCATCCATTCGCTCGGGCTTCGACATCCGAATAGAACGGCAGTGGCAACAAAGCAGGGAGGCGGCCGCGTCTCACATCATCTCAGCAAAGAACTTTGGAAGCTGACCCTCGGGGAGTGGATCGGCCTCGCCCTGGCCGTCATCGCGCTGGTCGTCGTCTTCTGCTTCATCTTCATCCGCCGGCACACGGTGGAGTTTAAGCTCGAGCATAGCTTCACGATCCATTCGCCGGAGTTCTGGGGATCGGCGCTGTCCCTGAGCAAGCCGGTGCCTCTGGAGGGCAACAAGATCGAGCTGCTCGAAAATGGCGATGCCTACTTCCCGGCCATGCTGGAGGCGATCCGCGGCGCGCAACACACGATCAACTTCGCCTCCTACATCTTTAAGTCGGACAACATCGGCCACACCTTTCGCGATGCGCTGATCGAGCGCGCGCGAGCGGGTGTGGAAGTGCGCGTGTTACTCGACGGGATCGGCTCCGGCTGGTCGCTGGATAACTCCGATGTCCGGATGATGACCGACGCCGGATGCAAGTTTGCCTACTACCACCCTGTCGCCTCGTGGCGGGTTGACCGGACAAATCGCCGGTCGCACCGACGCGCGCTGATTGTGGACGCAAAGGTCGGCTTCACTGGCGGCGCGGCGTTCGAGGACAAATGGAGCGGCCACGCGCAGGACGAACATCATTGGCGCGACACGCACATCCGCATGGAAGGGCCGATCGTGAACGATCTCCAATCGGCCTTCGAGGGACATTGGGTGAAGACCTATCGCGAAGGCCTGACGGGCGCCTGGCAGTTCCCCGCGCAGCAGCCTGCCGGCAATCTGAAGGCGGCGGTGGTGGAGTCGCATTCGTTCTCGATCGCGCCGATTCCGTTGATCCAGGCGGTGACCTTTGCTGCCGCGGAAAAACGCATTTGGATTACGAATCCGTACTGCACGCCAACCGACGATCAGGTCGAGCTGCTGACCAAAGCGGCGCATCGCGGTGTGGATGTGCGCCTGCTTCTACCCGGCCCGCACAACGACCAGCCGCTCACCCAATCAGCCGGTCGCACGGCCTATGGGAAATTGCTCGAAGGCGGCGTGAAGATCTTCGAATACCAGCCGACCATGATCCACGCGAAGACGATGGTGGCGGACGGGATGTTCTCGATGATCGGCTCGTCGAATCTCGACGCGCGCTCTTCTGAGATTAACGAAGAGCTCGATGTCGCGGTTTACGACGAGAACTTCGGCCGCGCGCTGGAAGCGTCGTTCGAGCGCGATCTCACGCAGTCGGTTCCGTACACGCTCGAGGATTTCCGGAAGCGATCGACGTGGGAACGCGTGACCGAGTGGCTGGCGATTCCGTTTCGCTCGCAGCTGTAGGGTGTAGTGAATTGACCGCATGGACATTGCCGCCCTTCGTCAGGAATACCAGGCGCAAGGCCTGCGCCGCGCTGATCTCGATCCCGACGCGATCAAGCAATTCGCGAAATGGTTCGGCGAAGCGGCGGCGGCAAACATCCGCGACGTCAACGCCATGAGTCTCGCCACGGCGACACCCGATGGCATCCCGTCATCGCGCATCGTTTTGCTGAAAGGAATCAGCGACCGCGGCTTCGCGTTTTACACCAACTACGGCAGCAACAAAGGCCGCGACCTCGAACAAAACCCACGCGCTGCGCTGAACTTTTACTGGGTGCAACTCGAGCGGCAGATTTCGATCAAAGGGACGGTCGAGAAAACGTCGCGCGAAGACTCGGAGGAATATTTTCATTCGCGGCCGATCGGCAGCCAGCTCGGCGCCTGGACGTCGCGGCAGAGTGAAGTGATCCCGAACCGCGAGGCGCTCGAAGCGCAGCTCGCAGCGGTCACGGAGCAGTTTGGTGGTGGCGTGATTCCGTTGCCCGAGTTCTGGGGCGGTTTCCGCGTTGCGCCGGAGACGGTCGAGTTCTGGCAGGGCCGCGCCAATCGCCTGCACGATCGCTTCCGTTATCGCCGCGAGGCGGGCGGCAGCGGCTGGATTATCGAGCGGCTTTCGCCCTGATCCGCGGCAGACGCGTGCGACGCAACCGGCGCCTCCCGCGCGCTTTCAAGGGGACAAACGCCTCGTCCGTTTGCGCGGAAACTTCCGCAGGGATTTCGCGCCACCCACCGGTGTCGAAGAAGATCGACGGCTGCTCGAACTTCAGGAAAACCCGCGCCGGCTGAGTGCGTCCGGTCCACGGCAGACGGACCTGCGCATGCACGCCGTGCACCTCGAGATGTGCAATCGCGACGATGGCGTCCGTCGCCGCATCCAGCACCGCGACGGCCCCGGTGCGAGCGCGCAACGGAATCGACCAGCGCGAAACAAATCCCAGTTCGTCCTCATGCACCATCAGCACGGAGCAGCGCGCAAAACTCCGCGAACGCTTACGGCGTTCCAGTTGCATAAACAGAGCGCCATCAGTCAGGCGGCCGCTTCGCACCGGGTGATACGGGTCGGTCTCGCGAGGTGACGCGGGCCGCCAGTATTCCTCCGATTCGGCGTAACGCAGAAAACGATTCCGGCTCAGCACCATCTGGGTGTGATGCGCGAGGACGGCGCGCCGTTTCACCTCCTGCTCGGCGGGCGCGAGCTCGAGCGGCACGCATTCCCAATCCGAGTGATAGCCGCGAGTATGAATTGCATAGCAGGCTTGCTCGACATCGCTTCGCCCGGCGCGTCCGAGCGCGAGCTGGAGGAACAAATGCAGGCTGCTGTGATCCGGATGCAGATCGAACGGCGACGGGCCAACCACCAGCGTCGGCTGCGTTTGCTCGATGATCGATACGAGCCGATCGAGCAACTCGCCCGGTCCATCGAGGAGCAGATCGGTGATGCGTTGGTCAGGCAGGTGGAGAAATTCCGCGCATGTCTTCGGCAGGCCGAGCACGGTCAACGCATCGAGCGCTTCCTCGGCGCGGCGCATACCCCAGAGCATTCGTTCCGCGATGTCGATCTTCCAGCGACGCTCGAGCACGCGGTGCGGCCATGGATTGTCATCGCCATTCGTCGCGAAGACGACATGGACGCGCGCCCCGGCGGCGGCGGCTTTCTGCAAGAGCCCTCCGGTGCCGATCGCTTCGTCGTCAGGGTGGGGGGCGAAGAGCAGGATTCGGCTATTTCGGTCGATCCTCATTCCGGTTGGTGACGCGGATAATCCATCTTCGCAGCGAAAGTGCAAAGTCCGCGTATTCTGCCGCGAACGTGTGAATCCGCGCAACCTTCCGATCTACGAGCTCGAGGAATCGATCGTCCGCACGCTGCGCGACGGGTCGCGGCTCATCCTGCAAGCGCCCACCGGCTCGGGAAAATCCACCCAGGTGCCGCAGATTCTTTTCGATCACGGACTGCTCGGCGCGGGTGAAGTGGTCATTCTTCAGCCCCGACGGATCGCGGCGCGTTTGCTCGCTACGCGTGTCGCGGCGGAGCGTAATGAGAAGCTCGGCGGGCTGGTTGGTTACCAGGTGCGCTTCGAGAATGTCGTATCGAAGCAGACGCGGATTCGCTTCGTCACCGAAGGCATTCTCCTTCGCCAGCTAATCCAGGACCCGGAGCTGCGCAGCGTTTCGGCGATCCTCTTCGACGAATTCCACGAGCGGCATCTTTACGGCGACATCACGCTCGCGCGCGCGCTGCGTTTGCAGGAAAGCACGCGCCCTGACCTGAAGATCGTCGTGATGTCCGCCACGCTTGATACCGGCGCGTTGCAGGAGTTTCTCGAGCCTGTCGCGACGCTGACTTCCGCGGGAAGACAGCATCCCGTTGAAATCGAGTATCTGCCGAAGCCGACGCGCCTGGACGACTATGCGATCTGGGACTTGGCCGCGGATGAGCTCGTTCGCATCGCGCCGTTAACCGAAGGCGACGTGCTCATCTTCATGCCGGGGAAGTATGAGATTAACCGCACGCTTGCGGCGGTGCGGGCATCGCGGGTCAGCGATCGTTTTGTGCCGCTGCCGTTGCACGGCGAGTTGCAAACCGCGGAGCAGGACGCGGCGCTCGCTCATTACGAGAAGCGGAAAGCGATCATCGCGACGAACGTCGCCGAGACGTCGCTCACGATCGAGGGCGTGCGCGTGGTGATCGACAGCGGGCTGGCGCGGATTGCCCGCTTCGATCCGCGGCGCGGCATCAACACCTTGCTCGTCGAGAAGATCAGTCGCGCCTCCGCTGATCAACGTGCCGGGCGCGCGGGACGAACTGCGCCCGGCCATTGTCTGCGTTTGTGGACGGAGCGCGAACATGTCGACCGCGCCCCGCAGGAACTGCCGGAGGTGAAGCGCCTCGACCTCGCCGAAGTCGTGCTGACCTTGAAGGCGAGCGGCATCGATGACGTGGCGAACTTCCGCTGGCTCGAGCCGCCCGATCCGCGCGCGCTCACGCGTGCCGAACAACTGCTGGTCGATCTCGGCGCGTTGAGTCTGAGCGATGGGCGAATCACGGAACTCGGCCGGCGCATGCTCGCGTTTCCGGTC
>JALZAD010000151.1 GCA_030948555.1 Verrucomicrobiota bacterium
AGCCCGAAGGAGATGACGCGCGGCATGGCTTACTTCCCGCGCATGCTCGACAAGATCCGTTTGCACGCCCGCGGCGAGCTCGCGCCGGACTACGTTCCCAACCTCGGCAAAACCCGCGCCGCCGATGGCATGTGCTGCAACTTTCTGCGCGTGAGGTTCGACGAGCTGCGGGAGCGCGTTCTGCAAGGCGGCACGGATGAGGAGATCCTCGACTGGTGCTTCGATAAAGGCCGGCCACTGAACGAAGGCGACCTGATGGTGTGGAACGGCTTCACCCTGAAGCTCGGCTGGAATGACTTCGCGTCCGCGCACTTCGCCGAGATCAAGAAGCAGCAGGGGCTCGAAGATCGGCATGACATCGACTGCATCCCGAAGTTGATCGATCACGAAGAGGGACGGCTGCAGTAATTCAACGACTCGTTAGGCAATTCTATGAACACCGGCCGACTCGCGCTCGCAGTTCTCGCGGGCTTCGCATTCCTCTTCGCCACCGACTTCCTCATTCACGGCGTCTGGCTGGCCGGCGACTACAAGGCCTCCGCTGCGCTCTGGCGTCCGGAAGATGAAATGCGGCGGCGCATCATCATCCTGCTCTTCGCGCAGTTCATTTGCTCTCTCTCCTTCCTTTACATCTGGGCGCGGACGGGCTGGCGGCGTCGCACGCTCTTCGATGGCTGCTCGTTCGGCTTCTGGATGGGCTTGTTCCAACAGGTCACCACCTTCGTTCTCTACGCGGTCATGCCGCTGCCGCGCGAACTCGCGTTGAAGTGGTTGATCGCGGGAATGGTCCAGGCTGTCCTCTTCGGCGCGCTCGCTTCCGTCCTCTACAAACCGCGGCCAATCCTCGGCGATCGCCGCCCCTGATTCCGCGGTCTGCGCAGTTTACGAGCGGCGAAAATGGGTCGAATGCATCAGATGGATTTGACTGGTTCTTCGCTCGGGCTTCGACGGTTGATCGGGATTTTGTTCTGCGTCGCGGCCACCGCAGTCGCGCAGGAGAACACGCCACCGCCCGCGCCGACCCCGGTCCAGTTCTCCCCGCAAACCCTGGCCGAGTGCAAGCAACTGGTGCAAGCCGCCCTAACGAGTGATTACGCGTGGCGCCAGGTCGCGCATTTGTCGCACAACATCGGTCCGCGTCTCAGCGGTTCGCCCCAGGCGCAGAAGGCGGTCGAGTATGTCGCGGCGGAACTAAAGGCGCTCGGGATGGAAGTTCGCACCGAGAAAATCATGGTGCCGCATTGGGTGCGCGGCGAAGAGCGCGCCGAGCTGATCGAGTGGCCGGGTCAGGCGACGGAAACGACGCAGAAGATCGTGCTGTGCGCGCTCGGCGGAAGCGTCGCGACTCCCGCCGATGGCATCACGGCCGACGTCGTGGTGGTGCGCGACTTCGATGAACTGAACTCGTTAGGGCGCGAGAAGGTGGCCGGAAAGATCGTCGTCTTCACCCATTCCTTCGACAAAGCGATGGCCGCGGAAGGCCATGGCGGTGAAGCGTACGGGGAGGCTGTTGTTTACCGCAGCGATGCGGCGAGCGCGGCGGCCAAACTCGGTGCCGTCGCTTCGTTGATCCGATCGGTGGGCGGCGCTGATTATCGGATTCCACACACCGGCGCGATGAAATATGCGGACGACGCTCCGAAGATTCCAGCCGGCGCAGTGACCTACGAAGACGCCGATCTGCTCGCGGATTTAGCGCCCCAGGGAAAGCTGCGCATGCATCTCGTGATGACGCCGCAGACGCTGCCCGATGTCGAAAGTTTTAACGTCGTCGGCGATCTGAAGGGCAGCACGAATCCCGAGCAGATCGTGATTGTCTCCGGTCATCTTGATTCGTGGGATCTCGGCACGGGTTCGATCGATGACGGCGCGGGCGTGGCTTGCGCGATGCAAGCAGCGAACCTGGTCAAGCAACTCAAGCTGAAGCCGAAGCGGACGATCCGCGTCATCGCCTGGATGAATGAAGAGAATGGATTGCGTGGCGGCAAAGGTTACGCCGCGGATCACGCGGCCGAGTTGCAAAATCACATCGGCGCGATGGAGACGGATGGCGGCGCCGGTCATCCGCTCGGGATTCACGCAAAAGCAAAACCGGGCACGGAAAAGTTGCTCGCGCCGCTCGGCAAAGTGCTGGAGGAAATCGGCGCGGGGATCGTCGCGCGAGTTGAACACAGTGGCGCCGACACCGGCCCGATCGACCAGGCCGGAGTGCCGACCTTCACGCCGATTCAGGACAGTCGGACTTACTTCAACTACCACCACACGGCGGCTGACACGCTCGATAAGATCGTGCCGCGCGAGCTGGCGGAGAACGCTGCGATTAACGCGGTCTTCGCCTACGCGCTCGCGAATATGGAGCAGCCGTTGCCGCGGTGAGCGGGACCCGCCGGCTCGCGGATTTCTTCGGGCTGAAGCGCAATCTCGTTGTCCTGCTGATCGCGACCTTCGCGATCGGTGCGGGCGAGGAACTCTGGCTGCGCTTCCTGCCGAAGTATCTGCAGGCGCTCGGCGCGACCGTGTTCATCATCGGTCTCTTCGACGCGCTGCGAAATTTCCTCGGCGCGGTTTACGCCTATCCCGGCGGCATCCTGGTTGATCGCTGGGGACATCGGAACGCGTTCATCGCCTTCAACATCGTCTCGGTGATCGGCTACGCGCTCGTGCTGCTGATCCCGCATTGGGCCGCGGTGATCGCGGGCATGTTCCTCTTTCTCTCGTGGACCTGCTTCTCGCTGCCCGCGTCGTTTTCGCTCATCGCCGCGTCGCTGGACGCGAACCGCCACGCCACTGGCATCGGGGTGCAGGCGGTGATCAAACGGATTCCCATCATGATCGCGCCGTTTCTCGGCGGCATGCTGATCGATCGCTTCGGGATTGTTCCCGGCGTGCGGATCGCGCTCGCGATTTCGATCGTGGTCTCGTTAGGCACAATCGTTGTGCAACGCCAGTTGCGTGATTCGCCAACGCACACGCTGGATCGACCGGAGCACTGGAGCTTTCTCCAGAGCGTCCGCGCATTCGATGGATCAATGCGCCGCCTGCTCGTGAGTGATGTCCTGGTTCGGTTCTGCGAACGCATTCCGTTCGCCTGGGTGGTGATCTACGCGATGGACAATCGCGGGATGAGCGCCGCGCAATTCGGCGCGCTGACCACGATCGAAATGCTCGCGGCATCGCTCTGCATCATCCCTGCGTCGCACTTCGCGGATAAGTACGGACGCGAGCCATTCGTGATCGTGACATTTGCGTTTTTCACGCTCTTCCCTGCCCTCCATCTCGCGTCTTCCAGTTTTACGATGCTCGCCGTTGCCTTCACGATCCGCGGGCTGAAGGAATTCGGCGATTCCGCGCGGAAGGCGCTCATCATCGGCTGCTGCGATCCTCGCCGGCGCGGCCAAATGGTCGGCGCGTATTACCTGATTCGCGATGTGCTGGTCAGCGGCGCGGCCATTCTCGGTGCGTTCCTCTGGAAACTCGGGCCGAACGTGAACTTCCTCGCCGCAACCGCAGTAGGTGTCGCGGGCACGATCTTCTATCTCCTGACGTTTCGCCGCGCCTGAGCGCATCTGCCGCTCGGACGGACACGAACTATTCCGATGTCGGCCGCTGCCATAGATTCGATGCGCGTTCAGCCGCTGAATCGAAAGCCGATCCACGACGGCCGGTTCGTCCTTTACTGGATGCAGCAGGCGCAGCGCGCGGTGGCGAACCACGCGCTCGAGTATGCCATCGCGCAGGCAAATGGACTGCGTCAGCCGGTCGTCGTCTGCTTCGGCCTAACGGATGGTTATCCCGAAGCGAATCTGCGCCATTACACCTTCATGCTCGAAGGCCTGCGCGATGTCGGCCTTGCCCTGGAGAAACGCGGCATCGTGTTCCTGCTCGAACACGGCGATCCAGCGGAAGTCGCCCTGCGACTTGGGCGTGATGCTTCGCTCGTGATCTGCGATCGCGGCTATCTGGCGCCGCAGAAGGCGTGGCGAAAACGACTGGCGGACGAGGCGCGTTGTCGCGTCCTGCAGGTCGAAAGCGACGTTGTTGTTCCGGTGCAGGTTGCCTCGCCGAAACGCGAGTTCGCCGCCCGCACCTTGCGGCCGAAGCTGCGCCAGCATTGGCCCGAATACCTGCGCAGTGCGCCGAAGGTTAAAGCGCAGCAGCACTCGTTAGGCCTGTTCTCATCCCGGATGGATTGGCGCGAGCCGGAAGCACTCGCGGGCAAGCTGAAGGTTGATCGCTCCGTCAGCGCCGTGACCGAGCACTTCCGCGGCGGGACGATCGAAGCGGAGAAGATCTTCCGCTTCTTCTGCCGCGAGCTGCTCGCCGACTACAAGCCGACTCGAAATCAGCCGCAGACGAACAACGTCTCGCAGATGAGCAAGTATCTGCACTTCGGCCAGATCTCTCCGGTCTGGCTTGCGCTTGAAGCAGAGAAGCATCGCGCGGCCGGCGCGGAGAACGTCGCGAGCTTCATCGATGAACTACTCGTTAGGCGCGAGCTCTCCATGAACTGGGTCGAATACACGCGCGACTACGAGCGTTACGATTCGATCCCTGATTGGTCCCGCAAAACGCTTGCGGAGCATGCGCGCGATCCGCGTCCTTACCTCTACTCGCGTGAGCAAATCGAGAGCGCGACGACGCACGATCGCTACTGGAACGCAGCCATGAACGAGATGCGGTTCACCGGTTACATGCACAACCATATGCGCATGTATTGGGGGAAGAAGATCCTCGAATGGACGCCGTCGCCGGAGGAAGGCCACGCCACCGCGCTCGCGATCAACAACCGGTATTTCCTTGATGGTCGCGACGCGAACTCCTTCGCGAACATCGCCTGGGTCTTCGGCCAACACGATCGTCCATGGTTCGAGCGGCCGATCTTCGGCAAGGTGCGCTACATGAACGCCGCTGGCTTGGAGCGAAAGTGCGACATCGAGGCCTACGTCGCGAAGGTTGATCGGGTGGTTGCGAGATCGACGCGATGAATACCGTCTGGATTCTGGGCGATCAGCTTTCGCCCGAACACGCTGCTCTTAGCCTAACGAGTCCAAAGGAGTCGCGTGTGCTAATGGTTGAGTCGAAGGCGCGAGGCTCGGCGCTGCGTTATCACAAGCTGAAGCTCGTGCTGGTTTATAGCGCGATGCGGCACTTCGCGCGCGATCTGCGCACAGCCGGGTGGGAGGTCGATTATCAAATGATCGAGGGCACCGGCACCTTCGAAGATGGCGTGCGCAGACATCTCGAGAAGTTTCGGCCCGCGAAGCTGGTGCTCGCGGAGCCAAACTCATTTCCTGAGACGGATGCGGTGGTGAAGCTGGCCGCGAAACTGCGCGCCGAAATCGAGCTTGTACCGACGCGGCAATTTCTTATGTCGCGTGATGAATTTCGTGCGTGGGCCGGCGGGCAGAAGCGGCTCGTGATGGAGAATCATTATCGCCGGATGCGGAAGCAGTTCGGCTGGCTGATGGAAGCGGACGGCGAGCCGGTCGGCCGCGCGTGGAATTTCGATCCGGAGAATCGCGCGACCTTCAACACCTGGAAGCGCGCAGGCTCGCCGCGACCAGCGACCGCGCCGCGCGAGAAGCCGGACAAGATTACGCGCGCGGTCATGCAGATGGTCGACGCGGAGTTTCCGGAGAACGCCGGCGAGGTGAAGAACTTCTGGCTGCCGGTCGACCGCGAAACCGCGTTGCGTTGGCTCCGCTATTTCATCGATGAACGTCTGCCGAACTTCGGCGCCTACGAAGACATGATGGCGGAAGCGGAGCCGCATCTCTTTCACTCAGTGCTTTCGTCGTCGCTTAATCTCGGGCTGCTCACGCCGCGGGAATGCGTCGAAGCCGCGATCGATGCCTACCGGCGCGGTGCCGCGCCGCTGAATTCGGTCGAAGGCTATGTGCGGCAGGTGATCGGCTGGCGCGAGTTCATCAACGGCGTCTACTGGTTGCGGGGGCCGGAATACAAGACGCTCAACTCGCTGGGCGCGGATCGTCCGCTGCCCGGCTGGTTCTACACCGGCCAGACGGAGATGAACTGTCTGCATCACGTTCTGAAGCAGAACCTCTCGTTAGGCTGGAACCATCACATCCAGCGGCTCATGGTTCTGGGAAATTTCTTTCTCATCAGCGGGATCAATCCGCAGGAAGCGCTGCGTTGGTATAACGAGATGTACGTCGATGCTTACGACTGGGTGATGGCGCCGAACGTGATCGGTATGTCGCTCTACGCGGATGGCGGCTACATGGCGACGAAGCCGTATGCGGCGACCAGCACTTACATCAATCGCATGAGCAACTACTGCGCGGGTTGCCGTTTTGATCCTGCGCAGAAAACCGGGCCGGACGCGTGCCCGTTCAACTATCTCTACTGGGACTCATCGACCGGCATGCGGAGCGCTTCGCGCCAAACCCGCGGATGCGTTCAATCGTGACCGGCTGGTTACGACGCGGGGACAAGAACAAGGAGACCGTCCGGGCCTCAGCGCGGCAGTTTCTGGACGAAGCTGTTCCGCTAAGCAGCGGCGGAAAAGAAACGGCTAGCAGGAATAGCTAGCGATCGAGCGAGCGCTCGGAACCGGAAGAAGTTCGGACGGGGTTTGCAGCTAACGAGCCGTTAGCTGCAAACGGCCGAAGTGAAGTTAACGAAGGTTACTGGCCGCCGGGGGACGCGGAAGGTGAAGGGGAAGCGCTGCCGCCGCCACTTGCGCCGCCTGCATCATCGCCGGAGCCCTTCTTGCTCGAGCTCTTCTTGCTGCTGGAGCTCTTCTTAGAGGAGCTCATGCTGTGATGCTTTGAGGAGCTGCTGCCGGAACCGGAGCCGCTGCCCATGCCGGACTTGGTGGTTTGTGCTGAGCTTGCGCTGGTCATCGTCGAGCTCGATCCGCTCTTGCTTGCGCACGAGGAGAAGAACGCAACGGTCGCCAGGCAGACGATCGTGGTGAGGATGGATTTTTTCATGGTAGTAGGGTGAAGGCCCGAGCTAATTCAGCCGGAGCTGAAACAGCAAGCCTTTACTTCACCATCGCAAGGCAACCCCTGAGTGGTTCCTTCTACTCTGCACGGAGAGCGATGATCGGGTCGACGCGGGTAGCACGCCTTGCCGGAACGAAGATCGAACATGCCGCTACCGCACTAAGCGTTCCTACTACGGCGCAGTAAATCCAGAGCACGTCGCGCGGGTTTACCTTGAACAAGAAGTTCTGCAGCGCCGCGGCGCCGATGAGCGCGAGCAGGCCGGCGACCGTTCCGATGCCGATGACTAGCCCAAGGACGAGTTGCCATGCGCCTTGCGAGAAGACCATGCGGAGAATGCGGGCCGCGTCGGCGCCGAGCGCCATCCGGATGCCGAACTCCTGCGTCCGCTGATTAACCGAGAAGCTCATCACGCCGTAGAGCCCGACCGCGGCGAGGATGACCGCAACTGCTCCGAAGATCGTGAAGAGCGTGGCCGTGATGCGATTCACGCCGAGGATTTCGTCGTGCAGGCGCGCGGGCGTGCCGGTGAAGTAGACTGGGAGGTTTGAATCAATCCGGCTGACTGCCTGGCTCAATGTTGGGCCGAGGCTTTCCGCGCGTTGACCAGCGTGCGGCCTAACGACCACCGTCACGAATTGCGGCGCGGGCGGAACGCCGAGCAGCGGCATGTAGAAACCCGCGCTGTCGGTTTGCTGGTTAAACGGCCCCTCCATCAGCATCTCCGGAACAACGCCGACAATCGTGCGCCAGGGTTGCGGAGT
>JALZAD010000161.1 GCA_030948555.1 Verrucomicrobiota bacterium
CACCGCAAGGTTGGTCACATTATGAGTCGGCTTCTGCGAGGCGTTTCGTCGTTCCAAACGCTCGATGATCACGCGCGTAAAATTTAGCGCGAGGGACGGGAAACTCTGAAGCATTTCGTTAAACGCCGAGAGCTCCACACGGGCAAGGATACTGTCGCGCAGCGCCATCACCGTCGCGCGCCGCGGCTTGTTCGTGAGCACACCCATTTCGCCCACGCTCTCGCCCCGCCCGATCTCGCCGACAATCTGCGGCACCCCGCCGCTTGCCGAAACAGTTGCCTGCAGGCGTCCGCTCAGAAGAAGGAAGAGGGCATCGCTTGGATCCCCTTCAACGAAAAGGACCTCGCCGGCGGCGCGCTCCACCCACTCCCACGGCAGGCGCGAGTGAATGCTTAAGAAGGTCGCCTCGTCCAGGTTGCCGAAGAGACGCGGCAGTGCGAGACGAAGTGCATCGAGCTGAGGGGGAGTGAGCGGAGCGGCCAAGAGTTTTAACGTAAAGGGAGGAGCTTCAGATGTTTCGCGACAGATAAAAGCGAAATCGATGCCTGCCGACAAACGAGAGATCTCATTTCGAAACGGCTGCTTCGCGAAAAGGTTAGTTCTCCCGGAATGTGCGGTAACGCTACAGTCCCCACAGAAAATCGATGCATCGCCTCGGCCTCTTCGTTCTTGTCATTGCTGTCTTGATCAACTCTGCAAAGGCGGAGACTAAGGAGTTCCGCGGCGCGTGGGTCGCGACCGTGTACAACATCGACTGGCCGTCGGCGCCGGGGCTGCCCGCGGCGACGCAAAAGGCGCAGCTGCGTGCGATTCTCGATCGCGCGCTCGAGCTGAAGCTCAGCGCGATCCTGCTCCAGGTGCGACCGATGAGCGACGCCTTGTATGCTTCGCCTAACGAGCCGTGGTCGCAGTTCCTCAGCGGCAAACAAGGCGTCTCGCCGGGTTACGATCCGCTCGAGTTCGCGATCAACGAGGCGCACGCGCGCGGGATCGAGCTGCATGCCTGGGTGAATCCTTTTCGCGCGGCTTCCAGCGCGAGCGCCTATCTGGACGAGCAGCATGTGGCGAAGCGGCATCCCGAATGGGTGCGGCGTTTCGGCGCGCAACTGTGGATTGATCCGGGTGAGGCGGCGGCGCGCGAGTACGTGCTCGGTGTGGTGAGCGATATCGTCCGGCGATACCCGATCGATGGCCTGCACATCGACGACTACTTCTATCCTTATCCGGTGAAGGGCAGCTCGTTTTCGGACGAGGCAAGCTGGACGCGCTTTGGCCTAACGAGTGGTTTGGCGCGCAATGACTGGCGACGTGAAAACATCAACGACTTTGTGCGTTCGCTCTATCGCCGGGTAAAGGAGATTAAACCTGCGGTGCAGGTCGGCATCAGCCCGTTCGGCATCTGGCGGCCGGGCGTGCCACCGACGATCGAGGCGCAGCTGGACGCCTACGACCAGCTCTTCGCGGACTCGCGGAAATGGCTGCGCGAAGGCTGGTGCGACTATCTTGCGCCGCAGCTCTACTGGAGCATCGAGCCGCCGAAGCAAAGCTTCCCGGTCTTACTCGAGTGGTGGCGCGCGCAGAGCCGCGGCAAAGCAGTTTGGCCGGGCATCGCGACGGAACGCATCGGAGCGAATCGCCCGGCGCAGGAGATCGTGGACGAGATTGCGTTGACGCGGCGCGGCACGGATTCGCCGGGTCACATCCACTGGAGCATGAAAGCATTGATGCGGAATCAGGGCGGCATCGTGGAGCGATTGCGTGACATTTATGGCGGCGAATAAAGCGCAGCGAACCTTGCTCCTTGCCCTTGCGTTGACCTTCGCGAGTTGCGCGGGACAAATGCCGCGCGGGAGCGCTTCGCCCGCGGCGCTGGCGAGTGCTTTGACCGCGCTCTCACCATCGGTGAACCCGGAGGAAGCAAGGCGCGCGGCGGATTGCGCCTACGTGACGAGTGCCCGTCTCGCGCGCGAGTACGGCATCGTCGGCTGGGCGATTTTCAACAACGGCCTGATCAATACCGGTCTGCGGAACCGCGGCCTTTGCTATCACTACACGGAGGACATGCTCCTCGCGTTCAAGCCGCTCGAGCTGAAGACGCTCACCGTGCATTGGGCGATCGCGCATCCGGGCAACATGATGGAGAGCAACGCGCTCGTGCTCACCGCGCGTGGTCAGCCGCTGGAACAGGGAATCGTGCTCGACGGCTGGCGTCACGCGGGCCGGCTCTACTGGAATGCGGCCGCGGTGGACACGGCCTTCGGATGGCACGAAGACACGTCCGATTACGCGCGGCAGAAGATGGCCGACTTCGCGCGCGCTACTGGTAAATCGCGCGAACGAGGCGGAGCGACTTCTCGTTAGGCAAGACCGACTGCTCCATCTGATTCATGACGTAGGCGAACGAGATGCCGTTCTCCGGGTCGGCAAAGGCATTGCTCCCGCCCGCGCCCGGATGTCCGAAGGCTGACGCGGATGGCCCGAAGATCTGCGGCGCACCGAGCGCGTTCTGCATGAAGCCGGCGGAGAAGGCCGTCGGAATTTGGAAGATGCGATCCACGCTCGCGGTGAGCGTCGTGCGCATCTGGCGCAGCGTTTCCTCGCTGAAGTAGCCGTCGCCGCCATTCGCGAGCATGGCGTAGAACTTCGCAAGCGAAGAGGCACTGCCGATCCCGCCGAGCGAGACGAGCGAGAGCGCGCGGTTCGCCGGCTGGTTCATTGCGCTGACCGCCTGAAGACCGCCCGGCGAACTGAAGGTTTTGCGAACCAACGTTCCGGGTGTCGCGAGCTCGCGGTAGAACTCCTCCGGCTGCGGCGGCTTGCCGGCTTTCGCCGCGTAGATGGTCGCGATGCGCTCATTCTCGACCTCTGGCAGACCAATCCAGATATCGAGCGACATCGCCTCGGCAAAGACCCTCCGCCAGTACGCTCCGATTGAAGCACTCGTTAGGCGACGAACCAGCTCATCGAGGAGAAAGCCAAACGTCCGCGCGTGATAGCCGTGCGCGGTGCCCGGTGGCCAGAGCGGACTCTGCCGTTCGAGCGCGTGGATCACCGATGCGTAATCCTGAATGTCGACGCGCTCATCAAGCGCGCTGAGTCCCGCCTGATGGGACATCAGCTGCGCAATGGTGATATCGCCTTTGCCGCCGCCGGCGAACTCGGGCCAGAACTCCGCGACACGGCGTTCGAGCGCGACGCCTTCCTCCTGCAGGACGTGCAGCAGGCACGCAGCGCCGAGTCCTTTGGTGGCGGACCAGAAGAGAACAATCGTGTCGTCGGTCCACGATTTCTCGCGGTGCGCGTCGCGGAATCCGCCGTGCAGCTCGATCACAGGCTCGCAATGTTGCCAGACCGAAACGGCCGCGCCGAGCTCGCCTAACGAGTGGAAGTTTTCCTCCCAAAGGGGCGTTAGACGGGCGCGCAGCTCGTCGGGATTCAACTCCATCGCGCAGCCTAGCGCGCGCGCGACGAAATCAAATCACGCCTTGCAGCGCCTGCAGATCGGGATCTTTACGCGCGAGATCGCGGAAGCTCGCGTCCATCTTGAAGCTGATGCGCAGGTTCGCTTCGGCGTCGGTGACGTTGCCGAGGAGCGCGTCGTAGCAACCCATATTGTAGTAGTAAATCGGGTCTTTCAGGAGCGCGATCGGGCCGCGAGTGAGGAGCGCCTTGGCGTCTTCGGTGCGGCCGAGCTGATGCAGGCAAAACCCGGCATGCAGAAATCCGACCGCGCTATCCGGCGCGACGCGACAGAGCGCGCGGCTGACGGTGAGCGCGTTCGGCCATTGCTTCTTCCGCATCAAATGATGCAGACGAAGCTGAAGGACTTCGGGGCGCTGTTGCATGCGCGCGGGGATCGCGTCGAGCTCGGCGAGCGATTCCTGCAGCATGCCGAGCTCTGCGTAACCGCAGGCGGCTTGCAACTGGCGTTCGAAGTGCACGCCATTTCGTTTTAGCAGCCGGCGGGCCAAAGGCTGCCGCCCCGTCATCCCGAGCGAAGTCGAGGCACCTCGTCCTGCGTCCATGATACTGCCACGGGGTCTCTCGACTGCGCTTCGCTCCGCTCGAGATGACGGCTTTGTTTCCCCTACAGAAGTTGCTCGAGCTCGTTCAGGCGCTTTTCGAAAAGGACGATCGTGCGCTGCACCGGCTCAGGCGTGGTCATGTCAACGCCGGCATCGCGCAATGTCTCGAGCGGGAACTTGGAGCCGCCGGAATTCAGGAAGCCGAGGTACTTTTCGACCGCGCCCGGTTCGTTGGCGAGCACGCCTTCCGAGAGCGTGACCGCGGCCGAGATGCCGGTCGCATATTTGTAGACGTAGAACGCGCTGTAGAAATGCGGGATGCGCAGGCATTCCAGCTCGAGCTGCCCATCGATTTTCACCACGTCGCCGAAGTAGGCGTCGAGCAGCTTGCGGTATTCGCTTTTGAAAACGTCGAGCGTGAGTGCTTCGCCGCTTTCCTCGATCGCGTGGATCACCTTCTCGAATTCGGCGAACATCGTCTGGCGGTAGAGCGTGCCGCGCAGGTCATCGATCTGGCGATTGATGATGTAGGCGCGCATCTTCGGATCGTCCGTCTGTTCGAGGAGAAAATGGGTGAGCAACTCCTCGTTAAACGTGCTCGCAACTTCGGCGAGAAAGATCGGGTAGTGATGATCTTGGAAGCGCTGCGACTTCTGCGAGAACCAGGTGTGCATCGAATGCCCGGCTTCGTGCGCGAGCGTGAACACATCCGCGAAGACGTCCTCCTTGTAGTTCATCAGGATGTAAGGCGGCGCTCCGTAACTGCCGCTCGAAAATGCGCCGCTGCGTTTGCCTTTCGTCTCGTAACGATCGACCCAGCGACCGCGCAAACCGTCGCGCAAGCTATCGACGTACTCCGGTCCGAGCGGCGCGAGCGCGGCAACGACTTTGTCCGCCGCTTCATCGAAGCTGACGTGCGTTTCAATCTCTGAGACGAGCGGCACGTAGGTGTCGTAAGCGTGCAACTCGTCGAGCTTCAGCACGTGCCGGCGCAGCTCGTAGTAGCGGAGCAGGGGAGGAATGCCTTTGCGCACCGCGTCGACGAGCGCGTCGTAGACTGCAACCGGCACGTCGTCGTGAAAGAGCGATGCCTCGCGCGCGCTGGGGTAGTTCCGCGCCCGCGCGCGGAAGACATCCGCTTTCACCGAATAGGAAAGCGCGCTCGCGAGCGTGAACTGGTGCTCCTCGAACTCGCGATAAAACTGATGAAACGCGCGCTGCCGCACGTCGCGATCGCGCTTGAGCAGGAAGGAGCTGTAGGAGCTTTGGGTGAGCGGACGCTCGTTGCCGTTTTCATCAACGAGCGAGCCGAATTTCATGTCGACGTCCGTCAGTTGACCGAACGCATCGTCGTAGCCGTCGAGTGCGGCGGAGCCGAGCGCGAGCAGGCGTTCCTCCTTTTCGCTCAGGATGTGCGGCCGCATCCGGCGGACTTTGTGCAGGCTCGTGCGCCAGTCTTTCAGCACCGGATCGGTGACGAACTCCGACCAGCGCGCATCGTCGATCGCCTGGATTTCGGGGACAAGAAACGCGCTCGCTTCGCCGATCTGCGTCATCAGGTTTTGCAATTGCCCGATGCGCGTCAGGTATTCGTTGTTCGACGCGTCCTCCGAAAGCTGGAGGGAGGCGAAGTGGTAAACACGCTCAATTTTTTGATCGAGCTCCTTCTCGAATTCGAGCAGCTGCGCGAGGGTTTGGGCCGACTCGCCGATGCGCCCTTTCCACTCCGTGATGCGCGGATACGTGCGCGTGATCCAGGCCACATCTTCCTGCCATTTACTCACGCCGGCGAAGAGATGCGTCAGGTCCCACTTGTCGGAATCTGGAACTTCGCCGCGCGTCGGTGTCTTGGTATCGCTCATGGCAAGACGGCGAATCTGACGTAGCAGTTCGCATGAGCAAACGATTGATGCTGTTCCTCGCGCTTGTGCAATCCGTCGCTGCGGCGGCCGACTACAAAGAGATCGCGCAGATTCCGATTGGCGGCGAAGGCGGTTGGGACATCCTCACGATCGATGACGCGGCGCGGCGTTTGTATCTGTCGCACGCGACGAAAGTGGTCGTGGTGGACATCGACGCGAACAAAGTAGTCGGCGAGATCGAGGACACGCCGGGCGTGCACGCCTTCGTTGCTGCGCCTGAGGTGAATCGTGGCTTCTCGACCAATGGCAAAGAGAACAAAACGAGCGTGGTCGATCTGAAGACGCTCAAGACAATCGAGAAGATCGATGTTGGCGAGAATCCTGATGCGATCGCCTACGAACCGAAGGCTGGCGAGGTTTACGTCTTCAACGCGAAGGGAAACTCGGCGAGCGTGATCGACGCCAAGACATCGAAGGTCACCGCCACGATTCCGCTCGGCGGCGCTCCCGAATTTCCCGCGCTCGATTCCGCGGCGGGTCGCATTTACGTGAACCTCGAAGACAAGAGCGAAGTCGTGGCGATCGATACTTCGAAGCACGAAGTGGCCGCGCATTGGCCGCTCGCGCCGGGCGAAGAACCGACCGGCATTGCGTTCGACGCGGCGCATCACCGGCTCTTCGCCACCTGCCATAACAAGATGATGGTGATGCTCGACACGGAGAGCGGCAAAGTCGTCGCGCATGTCCCGATCGGCAGCGGCGTTGATGGCTGCGCGTTCGATGATGCTTCGCAGCTCGCGTTCGCATCCTGCGGCGAAGGCGTGACCACGATTGCGAAAGAGAATTCGCCTAACGAGTTATCGGTCGCGCAGACATTGCAGACGCAACGCGGCGCACGCACCATCGCGCTCGATCCGAAGACGCACCGCATCTATTTGCCGACCGCCGAATTTCAACCCGCGCCCTCGCCGTCGCCCGGCGCTTCGCCGGCGCGGCCGACGATCGTGCCTGGTTCGATGAAGCTGCTCGTCTACGGCCCGGGTCAATAGATTGGCCGGATTTTCGGCGCTGGGAACGGTGGCGCGACAGCAGTCGGGACGCGCGAGGCGAGCCCGATGGATAACGAAAATATAATCACTGCGAGGGTCTGCCGACAGGTGTGCGCGCGATCTTGTGCGCATGAAGACAACGAAACTACTCACCACAGGTCTGGCGGTCGCATTGCTCGCCAGCCTCTCTACCGTCACGCTCCGAGCCGCGGAGGAAACCGACCCGCAGTTGCTCAAGGAAGCGAAAGTCACCCGCACGCAGGCGGAACAAACCGCGCTAGGGAAAGTGCCCGGCGGCAAAA
>JALZAD010000188.1 GCA_030948555.1 Verrucomicrobiota bacterium
GTAGAACCGCAGTCGATTCATCTCTTCGAGGTCGAAAACGAGTGAGCCACCGCTGCCGTTGATCTCCAACGTGAGGCCATTTTTTCGGCCGGGAGCGAAGCGTGTCGCTTCCAGATTAGCCATCGCACCATTCCGAAAACGACCGATCACGGAAACGGCATCATCGACCGTGACACGACCCATCTTCACGCCGTCATCCCGAGCGGAGCGAAGCGGAGTCGAGGGACCCCGTGGCAGTATCGTGCGTTTCGCCGCGGGGTCTCTCGACTGCGCTCGAGCTGACTTGCTTTCAAGGAGCGGTCGTTGCCTAACGAACGTCTCCATCACCCCGCTGACCTCCGCGAATTCGCCAACCAGATACCGCCCCAGATCAATGATGTGCGCATTGATATCGCCGTGCGCACCGGAGCCGGCGACCTTCGCTTGCAATCGCCAGACGAGCGGAAACTTCGGGTCGGCGATCCAGTCCTGCGCATAGCGCGCGCGGTAGTGGTAGATGCGATCGCCCAACTCGCCGCCGTCGATCATCTGCTTCGCCAACGCGATCGCCGGGATGCGCCGGTAATTGTGGCAGACCATGTGCACGACGCGCGCCTTGCGCACCGCCGCGAGCATGGCTTCGCATTCCGCGACGTCGCGCCCGAGCGGCTTCTCGCAAATGATCGCCTTGCCCGCGCGCGCGGCGGCGATCGCGATCTCGGCGTGCGTGTCGTTAGGCGTGGAAATATCGACGACATCGATCTCCGGATCGTCGACGATCTCGCGCCAATCGGTCGCAGCGTTCTCCCAACCGAACTGCTTCGCCGCGCGCTTCACGGCCGCAGCGTTGCGACCGCAGATCGTCTTCATCCGCACCTCTGCGGGCAAGTCGAAGAACCGCGGCGCCTGCCGCCAGGCGTTGGAGTGCGCCTTGCCCATGAAGGCGTAACCGACCAGGCCAACTGCGAGCGTTCGTCTGGTCGTCATGAAAGGTGCAAACCGCGGGCGCTCGTCATATAAATGGCGCTGCGTGACCGACTCAAGGTGAAAGCCCCCCGATGAAATGCCCTTCCTGCGCCACGCCGCTCGATGCCCCGGCGCCGCGCTGTCCCCATTGCAAAGTGTCGGTGCACAAGCTCGACGCGCGCTTCGGAATGGTGCCGGCGCACTCGCGTCTGCTGAGCGATCGCAGCGCGACGCTGACCTTGCCGGAGATGAAACAACTCCGCGCTCAGCTCCGTCTCTTTCACAAAAAATTCCCGCAATCGCTCCTCTCCGTTTTCGTGACCGAACTCCCGGCGAACGCGAACGTCCGCGAGTATGCGTTCTGGATGGCGAACCGCGCGCGCTTCACCGCCGCAGACCGGGTTCGTAGCGAAAATTTCAATCTGCTTTTCGTGATCGACATCGCCCACGGCGGGGCTGCGCTTACCACCGGCTACGGCCTGGAAAATTACGTGCCGGAGTCCGCCTTGCAGCGAGCGCTGGATGACTTCGCGGCCGCCGCGCAGGCGGACGGACTTGCCCCAGGAATCTCGGCCTGCATCGAATCACTCGTTAGGCAGCTGCGCGAACTGGCGACTCAAGCCAAAGGACAAGCGGAACTGGAAGGAGCAGCACGCGGCAGTGAAACGTGGTGATTTGCAGTCGTTAGGCGCGACGCTGCTCGCGCTCGTCTTCGTGCTCTGCTGGGGCCGCGCTCACCTCGACGCGCAAACGCCGTCGCCCTCGCCCTCAGCGACGATCGTCCTGCGAAACATCGGCGTTATTCCGGCACCGACTACGCCGCCGCCGCGGCGTCCCGCCGCGCAACCAGACGAGGAAGAAAAACCGATCCCGCGCAATTGGCTGATCGGCGGCGGCATCGCAGCCGTGCTCGCGACAATCGGCCTTTCCTACGGTGCGCAACGCGTCTGGCGTTCGTCGAACTTGTTCGATCGGCAATACCGCTTCCCGCGTTCCGAAAATGTCGCGCTCCGTTTCGGCGCGGAACGCTGCGGCGGCCATCTCGCGTCCGTGAAGTTCGAGACGCCGCGCAGCCGCCGATCAGAAACGAAAGACCTTTAAGAATGCGACCTCGATCGCGAGCGCTTCCTGGATGTTGCGCCCGAGTTGATCGCGCAATTCTTCAAAGCGTCGGATCCGTTTCAGGCATTCGGGCGTGCTCAGCCTCGCGGCGATGGCGCGCGTTTGTTCGGCCGCGTCCGGCAGTTCATAGCCGTTCACGCCGGTGGACGCACGCAAGACATCGGACCACCAGCGGAAGATCACCTCGATCAGTTGCGCGCGACGTTGCAGATAGCTGCTTTCGCTCAGCGCCTTGAAGTAATCCTCACGCTCGTCGAGCCACGCGCCGTCCGTCGTATTTTTATAGCGGACTTCCTCCGCTTTTAACGCCGCGGCGTTCTCGGATTGGATCGCTTCACGAGATCTTGCGAGCACGCGCTGGAAACCTTGCGCGAGCCGATAGGCCGCCTGCACCCCACCCGATTGCGCGGTTGCGATTTCGCTCAGGAGCTGGACCACTTCGCGTTCCTCCTCGGTGAGTCCGACGTTTTCGCGCGCGGCAAGCGGGAGTGGAATGCAACGCGAGATGATCGTGTCCATCAACGCTTCCGGCATCGTGCTGAGGAGGAGCAACAAGGAGTCGTTAGGCGGCTCCTCGAGCGTCTTCAGGAATGCGTTCGCCGCCTGTGGCTGAAGCCGATCTGCGTCGACCACGATGGCGACTTTGCGGCGACCATCCGTGGCGCGCATCTGCAAGCCTTGCTCCAGGCTGCGGATCTGATCGATCACGATCCGGCGCGATTTCGAGCTCGGCTCCGCCACGAACACATCAGGCGATCCGGTTGCGAAAACATCCACGTTCGTGGTGCCGTTCACGAGATTCGCGAGGCGCGAGGCGAGCTGGCGTTTGCCCGTTCCGACTCCGCCCGAAATCAGGTAAGCGTGCGCAAGACGCCCCTGCTCATGCGCTCGTTTCAGATACGAAATTGCGGCGTCTGGAGAAAAGGCCATGGCTACAACTTCGCTTCGATCAACTTCCAAATCTCCGCTTCGATTTCATCTGCGGAGCGGGCGGCGTTGACCAGATGCAGGCGCTCTTTCTCGCGCGTCGCGAGCTCGCGATAGGCAGACGAAACGCGCTCGTAAAATTCCACCGGCTCCTGCTCCATCCGGTCCGCCGCACCGACCGGACGCACGCGGCGGAGCAGGCGATTGCGCGCCGTCTCGACATCCAAATCGAGAACGATGGTGATGTCCGGCAGGCAGTCGCCGACCGCGAAACGATTGAGTTGCGCGACGATCTGCGAATCGAGTCTACGCGCGGCTCCCTGGTAGACTGTGGTTGAATCGAAGAAGCGATCCGCGATCACGATTTCACCGCGCGATAACGCCGGCTCGATCACTTCACGCACGAGCTGCGCACGGCTCGCTTCGAACAAGAGCAGCTCCGTTTCCGCGCGCATCGCCGTGCTCTCCGGCGCGAATTGCAGCAGGTCGCGAATCTTCTCGCCGATCGGTGTTCCACCCGGCTCGCGGGTGAGTAGGAAGCGAACGCCATCGCGCTGGAAACGCGCCGCCAGCCGCTTCACCTGCGTCGATTTTCCGCAGCCTTCCGATCCTTCGAAGGTGATGAAAAGCCCGCGCGACACGCCGCGAGTTTGTGACAGGGCCAGCGCATTGTCGAATCGCGCCACGTCGCGTGAGACAATTCAACGGCGTCATCCCGAGCGAAGTCGAGGGACCCCGTGGCGGTGCCC
>JALZAD010000191.1 GCA_030948555.1 Verrucomicrobiota bacterium
CATACTTGCCGACAATTTTAGCTGGCCGCACCTTCGAGAACTGCCTAGAACCTACTGACCTTTTCCCCTGACCTGTCTATGCGTTTTTCCGCCTCGTCTCTGTTGTTTATCCCGTTCCTGCTCACCAGCTGCGCCTACAACGGCGTCATCGTTCGAAAGGAATCGCGGCCGCATCCTCTGTATCACACGATCGGCATCGAAGGCGTTTACAGCTTCATCGTTCGCGATACGAGTGGCTCGCTCCATCGGCAGATGGTAACTCCCGAGGTCTACGAGATGTATGCCGAAGGGCAAACCTTCAACGATCTCGGCCCCGCTCCGACAGCTGCCGAATTCAAAGAGACGCAGCCCGCGCCCGCGCCGGTCATGCATCACCCGCGTCGTCCCGCGAGCGAGGCACCGCCTTTGGAAACACCCCGGCGCGTCTCCGATGTTCCGCCAGCGGTCGAATCAAGCCAGAGCTTCCGCGCGTCTGAACTGCAGCGCTCGAGCCGCTCGTTGACCGCGACCATGCGCACCGAAGTGCAGCACGACACACCGCCGGAAAGCGATGGCATGCAGCAATCGCACTCCATGGGAGTGGTGACTCACGACGAAGCAGCGACCGCTCCGGAAAAGCCCGCAACGAAGAAGATCGAGCACGCTACGGCGAAGACCTCGAAGTCAGCGAAAAAGGCAAAGAACGGCGCGGGGAAAAAGTCCGCGAAGCCATGGCGCGAGACCGAGCCGGTTGTCGAAACCGCACCGGCTTCGCCCTCGGTCAATGCATCTGCACCGGCTGACCAGCATCCGCCTTCCTCCGGATTGGACGAGAAGCCGTCGATGACGTCGGACAGCTCGAATCCGCCTCCGCGTTAGTTCCGGACCGCGCTGCCGTTGCCGCAGCGATGCACGTTTGTATGATGCGCCGTGCCTGACAAGGACCGCGCCGCGCAGAAGCGAATTGAAGATCTCCGCACCGAGATCTCCGGGCATAATCGCCGCTACTATGAGGAAGCGGCGCCGACGATCAGCGATCGCGATTACGACGCACTGTATCGCGAGCTGACCGACCTCGAAGCGAAGTTCCCGCAGTTCGCTTCGGCGGATTCTCCGACGCAGCGAGTCGGCGGCGCGCCCCTCAAGGCGTTTGCGCAGGTCAAGCATCGTGTCCCGATGCTCAGCCTCGATAACACCTACTCGGAAGACGAGGTCGCGGACTTTTACCGCCGGCTCGAGAAGCTTTTGCCTAACGAGTCAGTTCCGGTGGTGATTGAGCCGAAGGTGGATGGCGTCGCCGTTTCGCTCCTCTACGAGAACGGCGAACTGCGTTACGCAGCAACGCGCGGAGATGGCACGGTCGGCGACGACATCACGCGAAACGTGCGCACCATCCGGAGCGTGCCCGTGCGTCTGAAAGGCGCGCCGCCGAGAATTCTCGAGGTGCGCGGCGAGGTCTACCTGGACAAGAACGGCTTCGCGAAAATGAACGCTGCGCGCGAGGAACAAGGTCTTCCGACATTTGCGAACCCGCGCAATGCGGCCGCCGGTTCGCTCAAGCAACTCGACCCCGCCATGGCAGCGCAACGCCCGCTCGGCGTCGTTTTCTATGGCACTGGCGCGCTCGACGGCGCGGAGATTGAGCGCCATTCCGAGCTCTTCCCGTTCCTGAAAAGACTCGGACTGCCCGTCTCTGAAAAACTTTGGCGGGCAGACTCGTTAGACCAGACGCTGCAGGCCATTCGTGAGCTCGACCGCGTGCGGCACGACTTCGCCTATCAGACCGACGGCGCGGTCGTGAAGGTCGAGGCGTTGGCGCAACGCGAGCGGCTCGGCTTCACCGCGAAATCACCGCGTTGGGCGATCGCCTACAAGTACGAGCCGGAGCGCGCCGAGACGAAGCTGCACGACATTCTGATTCAGGTCGGCCGCACCGGCGTGCTCACTCCGGTCGCGGCGCTGGAGCCGATCTTCGTCAGCGGCTCGACCGTGGCGCGCGCGACTTTGCACAACGAAGACGAAGTCCTTCGCAAAGACATCCGGATTGGCGACACGGTGGTGATCGAGAAAGCGGGCGAAGTGATTCCGGCCGTGGTGAGCGTGCGGACCGATTTGCGCACCGGCAATGAGCGCGAGTTCCGCATGCCGACGACTTGCCCGGAGTGCGGAAGCGCGGTGCAGAAAGACGAAGGCCAAGTCGCGATCCGTTGCGTGAATGCGCAATGCCCGGCGCAGGTTCGGCGGCGGATCGGGCACTTCGCTTCGCGCGGCGCCATGGACATCGAAGGTTTCGGCGAAGCACTCGTTAATCAACTCGTCGAGCGTGGGCTGCTACGCGATGTGAGCGACATCTACGGGCTCGACGCGGAGAAGCTCGGCACGCTGGAACGCATCGGCGAGAAGAGCATCAACAACTTGTTAGGCGCGATCGTCGCGAGCAAAACGCGTCCGCTTTGGCGGCTCATCTTTGGCCTCGGAATTCTGCACGTCGGCGTGAGCGCATCGCGCGCGCTGGCCACACATTTTCGCAGCATGGATCGGCTGATGAGTGCATCGAGCGAGGAGCTGCAGCGGATCAACGACGTGGGCGAAGTCGTCGGCCAGAGCATTCATGGATTTTTTGAAGAAGCGGGCAATCGCGAGTTGATCGAGCGACTCGGGAAGGCGGGCGTGCAGTTGGAGGAAACGGAGCCGGCGCCAGCGGTCAGCGATTCGTTCGCGAACTCGACCTGGGTCATCACGGGCACGCTCAGCCAGGCGCGCGATGAGATCGCCGAGTTGATCATCGCGCGCGGTGGAAAAGTAAGCGGCAGCGTGAGCAAGAAAACCAGCTACCTGCTCGCGGGAGAGGAAGCGGGCAGCAAGCTCGAGAAAGCAAAAAAGCTCGGCATCAAAGTTCTCTCGGAAAGCGAATTTCAGCAGCTGCTCGCGAAGTAAACGCGACCTCGCGCACTTTTACGTTGTCTTGGCGGAAGCGCGCGCGTAGCCACTTTCGCCATGCTTCGCGCTGATCTTTTTCGCTCCGGCACCGCACTCATCCTCGCCCTCACACCACTCGCCGCTCGGGCGAGCAGTTTCGTCCTCAATGAGCAAAGCGTGAGCGGGCTCGGCGTCGCTTTCGCCGGCGGCGCAGCGCAAGCCGAAGACCCATCCACGCTCTTCTTTAACCCCGCGGGAATTGCGCTGCTCAAGCAGGGAGAGTTTCAGATTGGCGCCAACTACATCGCGCCGAGCGCGGAGTTTCATAACAGCGGCTCACAATACGCGCTGCCCGGAACGCCGCTGAACGGCCTCCCGATCTCCGGCGGCAACGGCGGTGAGAACGCGGCCGTCCCGCATGTTATTCCGAATTTCTTCCTCACCCAGCCGGTCTTCCACAGCAGGACGTACGGCGACCTTGCGGTTGGTGTGGGTGTGTCCGTGCCGTTCGGACTCGAGACCGATTACAGCTCCGATTGGGTCGGCCGTTATCAGTCGCGCCGGACGAAGCTGACCACTTTCGATATTCAGCCGACGGTTGCGTATCGGATCTTCGATCGCCTCTCGTTTGGCGTGAGCTTCGATGCGCAACGCGCCTCTGCGCGTCTGACGCAGGCGATCGATTTCGGCCTCATCGCGCAACAGCCGCTGGCGCAATTTTACAACGCGTTGCCCGCGATCCTGGCCGCGCGGCGCGTGCCACCAGCAGCGATTCCCGGCACGATCGCAGCCACGCGCCAGGCGTACGCGAATGCTGGATTTGTCCCCGGCGGCGCAGATGGCGTCTCGGAGATCACCGGGGATGATTGGAGCTACGGCTTCACGGTCGGCGCGCTCTTTGAGTACTTGAAATCCGACCGCAACAGCAGCTCGTTCCTGCAAGACGGACGGGTGGGACTCAGCTACCGCTCAGCCATCGATCACACGCTCGAAGGCGATGCGAAGTTTCGCGCCGTGCCGCTCATCACGGCTCCGGGAGCGCCGGTGCAATTCCCAAATCCGACGGCGTTCCAGAGCGTCTTCTTCAACCAGGGCGGACGAGCCGACCTCGCACTGCCGGACATCTTTCACTTCAGCGCTTACCAAGCATTCGCGCGGCAGTTCGCAGTCATGGGAGACATCACCTGGACGCGCTGGAGCCGCTTGCAGGACGTCCCGATCGTGTTCGAAAATCCTGGAACGCCCTCTAGTGTTCTCAACATCAGATATCGCGATGCGCTTCGCTACGCCGTCGGATTCGAATGGTATGCGACGGATCGGCTAACCTTCCGCACCGGGTTCGCTTACGATGAAACACCGATCCGCGGGCCTGAATTCCGCACCCCGCGCATTCCCGACAACAACCGCTACTTCCTTTCCGCGGGTATTCGCTGGTCGCCGACGAACTATATGGACCTTGATCTCGGCTACGCGCATCTGTTCGTCGATGATCCGGAAGTGAACGTCGTCGACACGCAAGGCCACAATCTCCGTGGCGTGTATGACGCGAGCGTCGATATCGTCAGCGCGTCAGTGACCTTCCGCTGGGGTGGTGCGCGCGAAACGGCCTCGGGTTACGCGAAGGAGAGCAAGGGCTACCGGAAGTAGCGAACGCTGCGGCGGAGAACTACGGCGTCCGATCAAGGCCGAGCGGCATCGCTTTTTGGGAAAATATCCTGTCAGGGCCGCTAATCATCGGGAAGCGCTGCGGCGCGTTCGGATGGAAGGCAGCTTCAACCTCGAAGGTCAGCTTTTCGTTCCCGCGCATGACCGTGATCGGCACCTTCTCACCGGCGGTGATGAAGAAGGACGCGTCGATCACGTCTTCCGGCTGATGCACCTTTTTCGCACCGACTTCGAGCAGGATGTCGCCGGCTTTCGCGCCGCAATCAGCCGCCGGCGTTCCCGGCATAATGTCCGTGAACTGCGCGCGTGAGCCGTCGACTTCAGTAGGCGCTTCCGCGACATTGATCCCGACCCAGCCATGCCGCACTTCCCCAAAGCGGACGAAATCGCTGCGGATCTTTTCCGCCGCGTCGATGGGCAATGCGTAGCACGCGGAGCCGTTCTCAATCGCACTGACGAGAATCCCGACGACTTCGCCTTTCATGTTCAGCAGCGGGGCGCCGGCTTCGCCACGTTGGGTCGCCATGTTCACGCGCAGGTGCGTCGTTGAGAAATAGCGACCGAGAAATTTCCGATCGAACCCGGCGATCATTCCGAAGCTCGGTGTCTGCGGCAGGTCGAGCGGGAATCCAACCGCGAGCACCGGCGTCGTAACCTCGAGCTGATCCGACTTTCCGATCGGCAGCGCAGAAGTCGGCATATCGACCTTCAACATCGCGATGCCGCTGCGCGCATCCGACATCACAACATGCGCGGGGATTTCCTTTCCGTCGTACTCGACGGTGATCTCGTCCGCATCCGCACCGACGGAATACGCGGTGTAGAGCGTTCCCGTTGGATCGATAAAGAACCCAGTGCCGGCGAGCTTTCCGTGTTCGTCGACTGCGCGGATCTTGACGACTGCTTTGCGCGCGCGCTCGAAGAGATCTTTTACTTCGCGGCTAACCGTAGCGGCAGACTGCTGCTGCGCGTTCGCAACCGTGGCAGCGAGGAGCAATGCGAGCGCGAGGAAACCTTTATGCATCGCGAAAAAAGCGCAGCGAAGCGCCAGCTTCCGATCAGAACCGCAACGACGCCTCATAACTCACCGGCGTGCTATCGAGCACATAACGTGGGGTCGAAGCGGCACGTCCGTGAGTTTGCGCCGTTGGGTTCGGCATGCGGAAAGGTTTGGAAGCGAGTGAGCGGGTCGCGACCGGCTGCGAAAGGCTCCAGTTCGATTCTTCGTTCGCTGCGGCCGCCACTGGCGTCGCATGCACCGGCTGGTTCACCGCCACCGAAGTCCCTGCGCTTCCATCAGGAGTGCGCGCGACGTTGAGCGCCAAAACCGCAGCACAGATCAGGACCGCGGCTGCAGCGACAGGACCCGAAGTGAGCGAGCCGATGTTCAAGTCGAACATGAAATCGTGCGCGCGTTGGAAAGCGATACGCCAGAGCGGTTGCTTCAGAAGTTCGGCGCGCTGACGGCGATGAAACTCGTGGAGAAAGTTGTCGAAGTATCCCGGGGGCGGTTGCTCGTGGCGTTTCAAACGCAGCAACGTGCCGATATCTTCTTCACTAAAATGGTCCATGCAGTTTGTTACGAAACGGGATTCTTGCGGAATTCTTCCAGGTAGTTTTGCAACTGGCGATTCGCGTAGAAGAGCCGCGAACGTACCGTGCCTTCAGAGACATTCAAGATTTTGCTGATCTCGGCGTGGGGCATTCCTTGAATATGAAACATCGTAACCACAGCTCTGTGTTCATCAGACAGTTTTTGCATAGCCTCGTTCAATCTTACCTGAAGCTCGGATAAGTCCGCTTCACGCACTGGACTGCTCGATTGCGTGAGCTCCAGGAACTCTTTGTCGTTCTGAATGCTGGTGTCGACATCGTCCAAGCTGAGATTGAAACGGCGACCGCGCTTCTTCAGGAAGTTCAGCGTCATGTTCACCGCGATCGAGTGAATCCAGGTGTAGAACGACGACTTGCCGCGGAACCCGCGGATGGATTTGTAAGCTTTCGAAAAGACGTCCTGCAGCAGGTCATTCGTGTCCTCATGGTTCGACGTCATGTTGTAGACGAGTCCGTACAAACGCGGCGTGTACTTGACCACCAGCTCGTCGAACGCAGCGGGATTGCCCTCCTGCGTGCGCGCTACCAACTGGCTATCTTCGTCGGTGCGCGGTTGATCCATCGATTGCCGTTTAGCCTTAGCACGAGGCTGCAGGCCGGACGACAATAAATCGGAAAAGCGCCGCGGGCGCGGCAATGCCAGTGCCGGATTCATCTCCTTCCTTGCTTGCAGCGTGCTTAGCGTCGATCGCGAACCGACATGAGGTAGAGCAGGTTCCCGAGCGTGGCGACGAACGCTGCCACGTAGGTCAACGCAGCTGCGTTTAGCACGCGATTCACGCCCGCCACTTCTTCGCCCGCCTGCACCATGCCCATCTGCTGAAGAATGATCTTCGCACGCCGCGAGGCGTCGAATTCAACCGGCAACGTGATGAGCTGGAAGGCGAGCAGGATCATGTAGCAGTAGATGCCGAGCGTGATCAGGCCCGTGATGTGGAAGATGAATCCGCCAAAGATGACGAACGGAAGCATGTTGGAGGCAATCTGCGTCGCAGGCACGATGGCCATGCGCCACTTCAACGGCGCGTAAGCTTTTGCGTGCTGGATGGCGTGACCCGTTTCGTGCGCGGCGATGCCGAGGGATGCGACGGACGGCTCGTTGAAGACTTTCGACGAGAGATGAAGCGTCTTGTCCGCGGGATTGTAATGATCGCCGAGGAAGTCGTTCGTCTCGACCACGCTGACGTCGTGGATCTGCGCCGCCGCTAGAATTTCACGCGCGGCTTCAGCGCCGCTGATGTTCGAAGTGGCGCGGATTTCGCCCCACTTCCGAAAAGCACTGCTGACCCGAAACTGCGCCCAAAGTCCGATGAGCAAGGGGACGCCGACGAGCAGGAGCCAGTTCGATCCGAAACCGTATCCGTAGTGGGTTGGGTACATATTTATTCTTTCGAATTCGTCAGATTAGACGCCCATTCGCTCGCTTCGTTCAGAAAGAAACGAGCAGCGACTCACGATTCCGCGCCGCTAAATCTCGAGCCGCTTTTCGAAGCGCGAGATGAGCCGGTTGCCCGTCTCAGTGACAACCGCGACGTCCTCAATCCGCACACCGCCAAGGCCCGGATAATACAAACCGGGCTCGACGGTAATCACCTGGCCCGGTTTGAAGATCGTCTTCTGAAATCGCGGGAACTCATGGATGTCGAGGCCGAGTCCGTGCCCGGTCCCGTGGAAGAAACCAACCTGCTTCCCATCGCGCACTTCGGTAGGGAAACCTGCCTCCGTGAAAAGCCTTTTGATCTCGTTGTGAATTTCGAGTCCATCCGCACCCGGCTTCATTTTCTTCAAGGCGAGCTCCTGACCTTTCCGCACTGTCTCCCACAAGCGCCGCTGCTCGTCGCTCGCGCTGCCGCGAACAACCGTCCGAGTCATGTCTCCGAAGTAACCGCTCACCGCGTCGCGCGGGAAGATATCGAGAATGATGAGCGAATCAGCGAAGAGCGAACCCGACCCGCGCTCATGCGGATCGCACGCCTGATCACCGCCCGCGACGATCGTGTTCGCCGGCAATCCGCCCGCGCGCAAAATCGCCGAGTCGATCTCCGCGCGCAGAATTTCCGACGTCAGCACGCGGCCGAACCAATCGAGACGTTTGCCGCGACGCGCCTTGCAGGCCGCGAGCACTTCGATCGCGCGCGCCATCCCCTTCTCCGTGATCGACAAGGCACGACGCATCAGGCGCAGTTCGTCGTCCGTCTTCGTCTCGCGCTCGGGCCAGAAGAGCCCGTTAGCCGTTTGTAATTTAATCTTCGCGCGCCCGAGTTCCTCCGCGTAGCCGAGCGGAAAATTCGCAGGCACAATCGCGGAACGAACGCCGCGCTTCTGCAGCACGTGCACGAGCACCTTCTCGAACGCCGGTGCCTTGTTCGACTTCCCCTGCACCGCGCGCTCGAACTCACTGTAGGGCAGAATTTCATCGACCTGCGCCTGGCGACGGCCGCGATCAATTTCGAGATCGCTTAGCAGGATGGTGCGCTTGCCGTTCTGCTCGAGATAAATGAATGGATCGCCCACGAACATGCGCGTCGCATAAAGCATATCCGCATCGTGCTCACTCGGCGCGACGATGAGACGGGTTGGTTGCTTCGAAGACTTAGACTTGCTCACGATTGCGTCCGTTACGCGTGATCGTGCCACTTGTCATCCCGAGGCTGGCGAAGCGCGCCGAGGGCCCTCTCATCAGCGCGGTTGATCACACAAACGGCCGGTGCGTGATCGGCCAGCCTGTGCGAGGTCCCTCGCCGTCTTCGCGGCTCGGGACGACGAACTTTGGCCTAACGACTCGCTAGCCGCGACGGACTTCGAGCTGCCGCTTCAAGATCCAGAGCAACAGACCGAGCAGCGCGGCGGTTGAGCCGATCAGGACGAAGGTGTCGAACGTGAACACGCCGACTTTGACCCCGAGATACTTTTTTTCGGCGCCGAAAAAGACGTTCGGTTTTCCCCCGCGCCGATAGTCGTTCTGCTCCATCTCCGCGTTCGAGATGAGATCGGAAACCTTCTGGTTAATGTAGAGCTGCTCGGCCGTGACGGTCCCGCTCGCATCGCGGAAATCCGAGCGGTCGAACGGCCGTTTGCCGGAAACAACCTCGTCCACGAGCGAGAGATAACGATCCACATCCTTTGCCGTCTTTGCTTCCAAGCCGGACAACACCGCGAGCACTTCCTTAAGGTCATTCAGGCGCTGCGCGGTCTCAGGCGTCTTCGCGTCGGGCGCCAAACGCCGGATCTCGTTGTTCACTTTTTCCTGGCGGCGAGTGAGCGGATTCAACTTCGCCTGCGCGATCACCAGCTCCTCGTAGGACCAGCGCATGGCGATGAATTGGCAGACGAACGGCACCTTCAGTTTGCTGTCCATCTTCTTCTGCTTCTCGTCCGTCGAGTGCTCGCTGAACCAGCGCGAGAAGGTGTAGACCAGCCCGAGGTTGCGATTCATGTCCTCGTACTTGATCAGCGCGCCACCCATGATGATTTGCGGGATCAAAACCAGCGGCACAATGTTCGCCGCGGTCTTCGGATTATCCACTAACGAGGAGACGAGCAGTCCGAGCGCGACGCCACCCATGGCCGTCATCAACATGATCGCAAGATCGAGCCAGAACATCCCGCGGATCTCGAGAATCGCGTTGCCCAGCAGAACGAAGAGCACGCATTGGATGACCGCGAAGAAGCCTAACGAGAGCACCTTCGCGAGTAGGTAATAGGATAGCCGGACGTTCAGGTTCCGTTCTCGCTGCAGGACGGCGCGGTCGCCGATGATGTCGTCGGCACTGTTCGTTAGGCCGAGGAACATCGCGACAATCAGCCCGAGGAAAAGGAACGTCGGGATGTGATAGGCGGAGGCGAAATCGTAGGTGCCGCTGTCGGAATAACGCAGCAGCGTTGCAATCATGATCGCGAGCACCGGCGCGACACCGATCGTGATCACAAGGTTGCCTTTGTTGCGCAGCTTGCTCATGAAGGCGCGGCGCAAAAGCGTGCGCAGCTGCGTCCATTCATCATGCCAGCGGATCTTGGTCCGCTTCTTTTCCTTCGCCGGCGTTTTCGGTAACTCCGGCGTGGGCTCGCGTTTGAGCGAGACCTGCTTCACGTCCTGGATCAGGCGGAATGCTTCGTATTTATCGCGCCAGAATTCGGGCGAGTAACGCCGCGCGGCAACGAGCTGACCGCGATTGTTCTCCTCGTAGATAACGTCGCCGCTAATATCGCGCAGCGGTGTCTCGAGAACGTCGAAGATGAACTCCGGCCGGGTCGTGCCGCAGGCCGGGCAACCGCCGAGTTCCGCCCCGAACTGATGCTGATGCTCCGCCTCCGCGAAGTAGCGCAACATGTCGTTAGGCGTGCCGAAGAAGACGAGCTTGCCGCCGCGGTCGAAGAGGATTGCCTTGTGAAACATCTGGAACAGCTTCGAGCTCGGCTGATGGATGGTGACGATGATGATCTTGTTGTGCGCCATCCCGCGGATGATCTCGATCACGTGCTCCGAGTCCTTCGAGGACAAGCCCGAAGTCGGCTCGTCGAAGAGGTAAACGTCGGCCGAGCCGATCATATCGAGGCCGATGTTGAGCCGCTTCCGCTCACCGCCGCTGAGCGTCTTTTTCACCGGGCTGCCGACGATGCTGTCCTTCCGCTCGTTTAATCCGAGCTCGACCAGCTTGCTCTCGAGACGACGTGCGCGATCGCGTGGCGACAGGTGTGGCGAACGAATCGCGGCCGCGAACTGTAGGTTCTCGCCGATGGTCAGATTCTCGTCGAATGCATCCTCTTGCGGGATGTAGCTGACGTAGCGCTTCAGGTCGTCGAGATGGCCGTAGAGCGACTGATCATTGAGGAGAACCTCGCCCGCACTCGGCTGCAGTTGGCCGCCGAGAACTTTCAGCAAGGTGCTCTTGCCCGAACCGCTCGCGCCCATCACGCAGACCAGCTCGCCGCGATTGACGGTGAAGGAGATGCCGTCGAGCGCGATCTCGGAGTTGGTGAAGCGATGGTTGAGATCAGCTACTTCGAGGCTGCGGATGATGTTCCGCTCCTCCTCGATGATGCGCTCGGAGAAGTTGCAGCGCAGAAACTGACCGATGTCGATCCGAATGGTATCGCCGTCCGCGAGCGGCGCGGTGCCGGCGCGCACCGGCGTTTCACCAACCATGATCGGGCGATCGGATTGCAGCACTTCGAGCGTGCCCACGCGCTCATCGTAATCGCACAGGATCTTGAGCAGCACGTCACCGCTGGTGCCGGGCGAAAGCAGAATGTCGTCCTCCTCCAGCAAGCTGGGATTATTCGAGACCAGATACTCCGACTTCGAGGCTTTGAGCTGGAAGCGACCGCCCATGGCGCGAGCGCGCCGGCGCAAATCGCTCAGGTCCATCTCGCTGTCGTTATGGAACTGAATGCGGTCGTCCAGCGTCGCCTCCACCTGCGTGCCGGCGCGGAGCTTGGTGCCATTGATCACGGCATTGACATCGCGGAGCGCTTTCACGCGCACCTTCAAACCGAAGGTCACTTCCAGGGAGCTCTCCCGCGAACGCGAGCGCTCGAGTTGCACCTGGTCCGAGTCCTTCGGGACGCGAATGTAGATCTGCGGCAGCGAGACGTTCTTCTTCGCGTTGAAATACGCGGCCAGCTCCTGATAGGTCAGCACCTGGTCACCGATCAGAATGCGTTGCCCGGGGTAAATGCGGCAAAATCCACCGCGCATTAGCGGACGTCCGCGCACTGAAACAGACTGGCTGCTGTAGTTCTTGAGCAGGATCAGTTCGTGGTAACGAAAGGCGAGCAAGCGCTCGTTAGGCTGGAGCGACTTCAGCAGCACATCCGAGGAACCGTTCGGCCCGAACGAGAGCGACTCCAGCGGTGAGGCGCCGCGTTGGTAGATCGACGGGTC
>JALZAD010000194.1 GCA_030948555.1 Verrucomicrobiota bacterium
CGTATCGGCTCTACAGCGGGCAGCAGGAAAGCGGGTCGGTCGGGATCGCGAGCCGCGGAAACGACGGCGCGATCACCTTTCGTGACTGGCATCCGGTTGCGGCGGAGGAATACGGCTACGTCGTCGCTGATCCGCTTGATCCGGACATTGTCTACGGCGGTAAGTTGAGCCGCTTTGATCGGCGCACTGCTCAGGCGCAGAACATTCTGCCACTCGCCTTGCGCACGCCGGATTTTCGTATGATTCGCACGCAGCCGGTCGTCTTTTCACCGAAAGATCCGCACCTGCTTTTCTTTTCGGGCAACACGCTTTGGCAGACGCGAGATCGCGGTGAGAACTGGCAGCAGATCAGTCCTGATCTGACGCGAAAGACCTACGACTTGCCTCCAACGATCGGGAAGTATCGCAACGAGAAAGGCGCGGAAGCGAAGCAGCGCGGCGTGATCTACACGGTCGCGCCTTCGCCCTTAGACGTGAACCGGATCTGGGCGGGCACCGACGACGGGTTGATTCATCTCACAAGTGATGGCGGGAAGACGTGGACGGACGTGACGCCGCCGCAGATCAGCGCATGGCAGAAAATCTCGATCATCGACGCCGGCCACTTCGACGCGAACACCGCGTATGCCGCGGTCAATACGCTGCGGCTCGACGACATGCGGCCGCACATCTATCGCACGACGGACGGCGGCAAGACTTGGAACGAAATCGTGCGCGGCATTCCAGAGGGCCAGACGGTTAACGTCGTCCGGGAGGATACGCAGCGGAAAGGGCTGCTCTTCGCGGGCACGGAACGCGCGGTCTACTACTCGTTAGACGAGGGCGAGAACTGGCAGCCGTTGCGCCTCAATATGCCGGCCACTTCCATCCGCGACCTGATCATCAAGGACGACGATGTGGCAGTCGGCACGCACGGACGCGGATTTTGGATCCTCGATAACATCACGCCTTTGCGCCAGCTCTCGTTAGGCAAAGACGACGCGATGCTGTTCAAGCCGCAGGTCGCGCTGCGCGTGCGCTGGAACATGAACACGGATACGCCGCTGCCGCCGGACGAGCCGACAGGCGAAAATCCGCCGGACGGCGCGATGATTGATTATCAGCTGCCGGCGAACTTCTCCGGCCCGGTGACGCTCGAAATCAAAGACACGAAAGGGAACATGGTGCGCCGCTACGCGAGCACTGATCCATTACGAGAAGCGGACGCGTCGAAGCTGAAAGTGCCGAGCTACTGGGTGCGGCCGCCGCAGCCGTTGATGGCGACCGCGGGCGCGCATCGCTTCCTCTGGGATCTGCACTACGAAGCGATCGCGGGTGTCGCTCCTGAGTTCCCGATCGCGGCGATCTTCCGAAATACCGCGGCGGTGGCGACTGGTCCGTGGGCAATGCCGGGGGAATACAGGGTCACGTTAACCGCCGCGGGCAAGAGCTACACGCAGCCGCTTACGGTGAAGATGGACCCGCGGGTCAAAGCCTCACCGGCGGATTTGGCCATGCAGTTCGACCTCTCCTCGAAGCTGTATCAGCTCCGCAAGCAGCTCGAGCCGATCGGAAAAAGTTTTGACGCGTTGAACGATGGCCTAACGAGTGCAAAACAGCAGGCCGGTGATACGCCGGTCAAGGAACAGCTCGAGGCAATGACCCGGCGGCTGACCGAATTTGCGCCGCCGAACTCGCGACCCGGCGCACCGCTCAGCTTCGCCGCACTTGATCAGGTCGAGCGACTCTTCCGCATGATTCAGGACGTCGACGCCGCGCCGACTTCGCGGGTGCGCGCTGCGGTTCCGCAAGTCGAGCGCGAAGCAACGGATGCGGTCGCGAAGTGGCAGGCGTTGATCGGGACGGAGCTACCGGCGTTGAACCAACAGCTCAGTGCCGCGGGGATCGGGGCGATCAATCCTGGGCAGAACGACGCGAAGTAAGAACGGCCGGACGACGGGCAATTCGACGGCCGCCGGAGAAAACGAAACGCCGGGACGAAGATCGCTCTTCGGTCCCGGCTTTAAGAGGAAGCGGCGCGAACTAAGCGCGAAGTTGCTGACGGCGCGCGAGCGCGATTACGCCGACGGCGCTCAAGCTAAGAAGCAGAAGCGTGCTGCCGGTATCGGGGGCGACGACGAGCTGGTAGGTCGACTGCGCAATGGCGAAGGTGCGTCCGCCGTCGTCGGTGACGACGGAGGTCTTCGCCCCGGCGAATGTGTTGCTCAGGTTGTAAGTGCCGTTCGCGGCGGTCTGGGCAATCGTTATCGTGATTCGCGCGATGAAGTAGGTGCCAGCACCGACGCCAGGTGCGCTGGCGAGGTAAGCGCCGAGGTCGCTCGCGTTCGACGGAGCGAGCGTCTGCGGATAAGTCATCGGCGTCGTCTGCGGCTGGTTAAAGATGCTCCCCGTCGTGTTGACGTCGGTGATCGAGAAGCTGAACGGCCCGCCTGTGTTCTGGGTTAGCCAGTAGGAGAGGCCGGCCAGATTCGTGACGTTACCGCCGGGCGCGAAGGTCAGATTCAACGAGAAGGTGAAGCTCTGGCCCGGCCCATAAGTGCCGGAGCTCGGCGCTCCGTTGAAGTCGTTGAAGCTAAAGAACGCTGTTTGAGCTACGCCGGCTGAGCAGGTGCAAAGGATGCACACCAGCGCCGCAACTGCGGTCAGTATTTGTTTTTTCATGTTATTTGCTTTCGGAGACGGTTTGCTTCGCGGCGGCCATGCTACCGGGCAGCATGTGACCGGCGTTGTTCCGCACCACGATCGTGTCACCGACGTTGATGAAGCCATCGACGTTCACGTCCGAGGTGAAGTTGTTTGCGTCGAGCACCTGGCCCGAGCGGCCGCGAACGGTGGTGGAGTCAGCGGCGTTGACCATACCGTCGCCATTCGCGTCAGCACGCAGGACGGACATCTTCACGCTCGCGGCTGGCGTCGTGCCAGTGTTCGGGCCGGAGATGTTCGTCGCATTCACGGTGATGGTTTGCGCATCGCTCACGTTCGAGAGGTTCACGATCATGTCGTTTCCGCTGTAGGTGACGTTGTCCACGGTAGCGGGGCTGGCCGTCGCGCTCCCGCTATTCACGGCTTCGCTGAAGGTCATCACGATCGTGTGTTTCCCGGTCCCATCGGACCGAGGCTCGACGGTCGCAGGTCCACTGAGCGCGAGCGGCAGATTGAAGGTGCCGGTCGGGCCGTGCGTCTTGCGGGAGACAGCGGAGAGCAGCGCGGGCGCTGACAAGCTGATGTCCGCCGCGGGAAGCGGGAACACCCAAGCACCGCGGCCGCGGGTCCAAGCGGAGAGCGTGGTTGATCCGCGATCGATCTGGAAATCCCAGACCATGGTGTGCGGCATCCCGACGTTGAAGCGGGTCCACACGGGCGTCGTCGCCGTGATGTCGTTCGTGAAGTAGACGCCCCAATCGGTGCCGGCGAAAACCTGCTTCGCGTTGTTCGGATTGCTGATCACCGCATCAACCGGGATGTCCGGAAGATTGCCGGTCTTGTTCTGCCAGGTGAACGACGCGCAATTTGCCGTGCAGGTGACCTGATAGAGGTGACCAGGGGTGCTCGGCGTGTTCGCGTTGAACCCACCGACCGCTGCATATCCGACCGGCAGGTTCGCAGCCGACGCAGTTGGATCCAGGGATATACCGAGGACCGGACGGTTCGGCAGAACGGCGTTGCCACCGGTGACATCGACCCAGTTCGCCTGATTCGCGACGCCAGTCCCGAGGTTGAAACCGATCTGCACGTTGCCGTCGTTCGTCCCGACGATCGCGACGCTGTAATACTTCGGTGAGTACTTCACCATGTTGATGTAGGAGCGATTGCCGAGCGTGCCTTTCGTTAGGCAGGGGTTGGCGCCACCGCTGCAAGCGGTCGTGGCCGGCGTCGTCGGGTACCACGCGGAGGTCGGGACGGTGGCTAACGTGCCGCTGACCGTCTCCCATACACGTGTTGTTCCGGCAAGCATGTGGCCGCAACCCGGGCTCGGGCTGTTCGGCGAGCAATCATCTCCCCCGGGGATACCGCCGTGGAACAAGTTAACCGGCAGACTGAACTGTTGCTGATCACCGGTCCATGGACCGCGACTGCTAGCCCACGATGCGCCGCCGACGGTGCAGTTGAAGGTGCAGCGACTTAGACCGCCGCTGTTGTTGCCTTCCCAGAAGATGTTCTGTGGCTGGCCGCCGGCAATCGTCGCACCCAGAGTTCCGCTGCCATTGAAGGTAAGATTGGCGCTGTCGTTGTTTTTGAACGTGATCGAGTTGCCGCTCGCTCCGGGAGTCGTCGCAACAACGATGACGTTCCCGCCGGTTCCGCCTGCCGTCGCTTGCGACGGGATGTCGGCGTTGACTGCCGTGCGGATGTTGGTTGCTGCGGTCGCCGCAGTCGTTCCGATCGCGACCGTTCCGGTCGTTGTGCGAGTCGCAGCCCAGGTGAAGGTCTGGCTACCAACCGGGAAGGTCTGCCCCGCGACGCCGAACGTCGCGACTGTGATGGTGCCTTGGGCCTGTGATTCAAACGTCTGAAGCTGACCAGAGAAACCGTCGCCGCCGAGCCCCATCTGCCACTGCGCCGGGCCGGTTGGGGTGCTGTTGAAGGAGACTGAGCTCGGGCCGTTGTCCTGCGCACCACCGACCGCTTGCGCGAGCGACGAATTCGCGAAGTTGCCGCTGATGTCTCCGGCGTAGAATTCGATGGTGTTTAACGTGTCGTCCAGGTTGAGCCACGTTGGACGCTTCGTGTTCAGCGCCGTTGTGTTGATATCACTGGAAAAGAGAACGCCGCCGTCATTTCCAGCGAGGAGCATGCTGGACGAGCCGGGGATGAATGTGAGGCAGTGCTGGTCAGCATGCACGCCGATCGCGGTGCTCTGGGTGTAGACGCACGAAGTGTCATACCACGTGTTGCCATTCTGAGTCGCCATCCAGATTTCGTGGGTGTCGAAGAACACGCGGCTCGCATCGTTCGGATCGACTTCGACATGCTGATCGTACCAGTTCTGTGGGTAGTCACCGGCCGAGGTCGCGCTATTTGCCGGGCCCGTGCTATTGCACTGACGCAGCGCGCCACCCTGCGAGCCAGCCATGAACGTCCAGGTTGCACCGCCATCGTTGGTGAAAAAAGCGCCGAGTTGGCAGCCGGCCGCATTACCACAGCCGCTGTCACTGTTCGGCGCAATCGATTGCACCTGCGCGTAGATGACGTTCGGATTGCTCGGCGCGACAGCGATGTCGATTCGGCCCACCTGGTTACCCGTGGTGATGTTGCTGTAAGGAACGCCGCTCGTGGCGTTCAGCAGGGCACCCGTCGCATAGCTCGCGCTCCCTGCGGTAGCGGCGCCGTAGACGAAGCCGTTGTCATTGCGCGAGACCGCAGTGAACGCTGGCGCGTCTCCTTCTGCAGGCATGGTCGCGATGTAGAGACCGTTCGCGCCGTTCGCACCGAGTGTCGGTTGCACGGGAGTCGCGAAGCCGCGCACGCCGACCGCCGCTACGATGCGCGTGACACCGCCGATGTTCGTCAACTCAAGACCAGTAATGTCCTGCCGTTGGGTGGAGAAATTGTTCGTGAGGTACGGACCCTTCCAGGTGATGCCTCCGTCATACGAGAAGAAGAGACCGCGTTTCGTGCCGGCAACGACGTTGTTGCTGTTGTTCGGGTCGACTCGAACTTTGCCGACTGCATCATACTGCGAGAACTGCCCCGGAGGCGCGAGCAACTCCGGGCCAAAAACGTCACCCCCGAGCAGCTTCCAGGTCGCGCCAGCGTCGGTTGATTTCAAGATGCCCTGGCTGCCCATCGAGAACGAGCCGTAGTTCAAGTCACCCGTACCCGCGTAGATCGTGTTGCGGTTGTTCGGATCGATCACGAGATCGTCGATCGCTGTGGTGGCGATCAGCGGATCGTCGGTTGTCACGGTCCATGTCGTTCCCGCGCCGCAGCAGTTTGTCGTCTTCCAAACGCCGCCGCCGACCGTCGCCGCGTAGGCGACAATGCTGCCGTTCGTGCTGGTGGTTTGATCGACTGCGATCTGGTTCACGCGACCCGCGGTCTTCGTGTAGTCATAGCAACCGGTGCAACCAGTCATGCGCTCGGGTTGTGGTCCCAGCGCCGTCCAGGTGTTTGTCGGAAGGGCGAGGGGATTCGCGCCTTTCCTGAGCGCAACATTGAAACGCTCGAAGCTGCCCTCGGGCACGTCCGTAGTGAGCTTCTCGTTTTCAATCGCCGCGGCTCGCACCCACGCTGGATCAAACTTCCCGGTGGGGTAGGTCAGGCGATTTGCCCAGTAAAGCTCGAGTTCGCTCAGCTTGTCCGCTTCGTGCTCTGATTCGCCTGGAAAAGGCATCAAACGAGGCGGCTGGACCGCTTGTTCATCAGTCGCTGCAGCAGCGGAGAGGCGCTCGGATCCTGAATTATTGTTTACTGCGACGACTGCGAGTGCGACGCCGGAGACGCACAAGGCGACTCCGATCAAAGCGCGCGCGAAAGTGGAGGCTGAGTTTGCTGCGGATGGTTGCTTCTTCATGAGACCAGGTATCGGATCGAACAGACGAGGCCCTAGACAATCTGGGGGAGGGCAGGGCGGGCCGTGTTCTACGGATTCCGAATTGGCGAGTCACGTTATAACTACGCAATTACGAAGAAGTAATCCGCAGTTCGGCCGCCAAGGACTCTTAGAAGGTGGCTGGGGAGGGAATTGAACCCCCGACACGAGGATTTTCAGTCCTCTGCTCTACCAACTGAGCTACCCAGCCGCTGGGCGCTCACTATCGAGAAAACAAAAACGCGCGCAAGCGTCTGCTACGCTTCTTTGCATGATCCGCTGCACTCGTTAGGCGAAGCTTCGCGGCAGCGCGACAGCGCGGGTGAGCAGATGCATATATTGAGGGCGCGAAAGCTCGACCGCGCCGAACTGCCGCAGGTGGGTGGTTAACCATTGCGTATCGAGCAGGACGTAGCGTTGCGTGCGCATCCGCTCGACCAATCCGTGCAGCGCAACCTTCGACGCATCACGCACCTCGTGATACATCGACTCGCCGAAAAATGCGCCGCCTAACGAGACTCCGTAGAGTCCGCCGGCTAATTTGCCATCGAGCCACGCTTCCACGGAATGGGCGTGCCCGAGTTGATGCAGCCGCTCGTAGCTGCGGATGATCTCCCCGTTGATCCAGGTCTCAGGGCGCTTTGCGCAGGCGTGGATAACACGACTGAACGCCGCGTTGATCCGCACCTCGAAAGCACCCTTGCGCAACGTCCGCTGCAAGCCATGCGGCACATGAAAATCCTCCAGCGGAATGACGCCGCGCCGCTGCGGCGAAAACCACTCGATCGCGCCGTCCTCCATGCCCATGGGAAAGACGCCGAGCCGATACCCCTGCAGCAACACCTCGGGCGCAATCATCGGCGGAACATCGGCTACCTGCCGCGACTTTACATCGACTGTTGCAATGAAGTGGCAGTCTCATAATCTTGGCGGATGAAGCCCGTTCACCTCGCCCTTTCCGCCGCGCTTTTGCTCGGTGTTTTCGGCTGCGCGAATGAGGGGCCGACCTCCGAGGAACTCGGTCAGCAGCTCTCGCGCGGTGTCCGCGGCGAAGGCCAGGTGACTCCGGATGTGGATCGTTCGGATGATCCCTACGTGAAGCCGCGCGGCGGGCGCGATAATCGGCCGGAAGGTTCCGGCTAGCATGTCCACGCCCTCGGCGCATTCGAAAATCCTCATCCTCGATTTCGGGTCGCAGTACACCCAGGTCATCGCGCGCCGCATCCGCGAATGCCAGGTCTACTCGGAGATTGTCCGCTTCGATCTTCCAGCGGCCGATGTCCTCGCCGGTAAGCCGAACGGCATCGTTCTCTCCGGCGGTCCGGCGAGTGTTTACGAAGAAGGCGCACCGCAGATCGATCCGGAGATCTTCTCGTTAGGCATTCCTGTTCTCGGCATTTGCTACGGCATGCAGTTAATGGCGCGCCATCTCGGGGGCGAGGTCGCCTACAGCGCGCACCGCGAATACGGCGCCGGAATGCTGCATGTCGCGAACGGCTCGCAGCTCTTCAAAGGCATCGGTGAACAGCTCGATATCTGGAACAGTCACGGCGATAAACTGACCGCCCTGCCGCGCGGATTCCGTTCCGCGGCGCACACCGAGAATTCACCTTTCGCGGCGATCGAGAATGTAGAGACGCGGCAGTACGGGCTGCAGTTTCATCCCGAGGTCGCCCATACCCCGCGCGGCCGCGAGATCATCCAGAATTTTGTCTACGAAATCTGCCACTGCTCGATGGATTGGACGATGGGCTCGTTCATCGACGAAGCCTGCGAGCGCGTGCGGCAACAGGTCGGCGACGAGAAGGTCGTGCTCGGGCTGAGCGGCGGCGTCGATTCGAGTGTTGTCGCCGCGCTGCTCCACAAAGCGATCGGCGATCAGCTCACCTGCATCTTCGTCAACAACGGCCTGCTTCGCGCGCGTGAAGACGAAGTGGTGCAGCGCGTCTTCGGTGAAAATTTTCACATCAAGCTCAAGTATGTCGACGCCTCCGAGCGCTTCCTCACGAAGCTGCGCGGCGTCACCGACCCCGAGCAGAAGCGCAAGATCATCGGCAACGAATTCATCCACGTCTTCCAGCATGCGACCGAGGAATTGCTCGCGGAAGACAGAGCGGAAAGCTCGCACGCTCACGGCGGTTACCGCTTCCTCGCGCAGGGCACGTTGTATCCCGACGTGATCGAGAGCGTCGCGATCGGCGGCAATCCCGCGCACGTCATCAAGAGCCACCACAACGTCGGCGGACTTCCCGAAAAGATGCACTTCGAGCTCGTCGAACCCGTGCGCCAGCTCTTCAAAGACGAAGTTCGCCAGGCTGGACTGCAGCTCGGACTGCCGAAAGAAGTCGTCTACCGCCAGCCGTTCCCCGGTCCCGGCCTCGCCGTCCGCATCCTCGGCGAAGTCACGCCCGAATACCTCCGCATCGTCCGCGAAGCAGACACCATCGTGACCAGCGAAATGGAAGCGTCTGATTGGTACTACCGCGTCTGGCAATCCTTCGCCGTCCTCCTGCCAATCCGCTCCGTTGGAGTGATGGGCGACCAGCGCACCTACGAAAACACCATCGCGCTCCGCGTGGTCGAAAGTCAGGACGGCATGACGGCCGACTGGGTGCGGTTGCCTAACGAGCTGTTAGCCCGCATCTCAACGCGGATCATCAACGAAGTCAAAGGCGTCAACCGCGTCGTCTACGACATCTCGAGCAAGCCACCGAGCACGATCGAGTGGGAGTAACTCCGCGCTCGCTCGCGGAGCGCCTTAACGACGCGTCGGCAAGATCCAGAGCGCGATTAACGCTGCGAGAATCGCGCCGTCGATCAGCATGTGCATGCCGAACGTCATGCCTTTGCTCGCGCTGCCGAAGCAGCCGCAATCGAGATTGATCCCGCGCGCCTGGGCCGAAATCGTTGCGACGATGAAGACGGCCACCAACCCGGTAAGGATAGCCAAGGCACCGCGCCGCAGCGGTTCGAACAGCAATGCAATCCCGCAGATGATCTCGAGCCACGGCAGGTAAAATGCGGCGCGAATCGCGATCGACCAGGGCACGATTTTGAAGTTCTGGATGTCGTGCGCGAACTTTGACGGGTCGGTGATCTTCGCCGCGCCCGCGTAGACAAAAACCGCCGCGACTACGAGCGCGAGCAACGTCCAAACGAGGGATCGCGAAGCCGCTTTCGCAGGCCCGCCCGCTCTGCCCATAAACGGAGATTGCACGTGCGTCGAGGTGCTCACTTGTGCACCTCCAGCCATCTCTCCCAGCCGCCGTGCAGGACGTAGACTTCCTTCAATCCTGCCTCTTCCCGCAGGCGCTTCGCCACCTGATGACTTAACGAACAACTCTGCGTGCTGCAGTAGACAACCGCGTGTTTGTCAGGCGACCACGTGGTCAGCATCGCTGGCAGCAGCTCGTTCCAGCGGTCCTCGTTCAGCGAGATCGCGCCTTCGACATGCTGCTTGGCAAACTGCTCATCCGGCCGCGCATCGACCCAGAGAACGGAACTCCCCCAGGCATCCGCTTGTTCAAGCGTGACCTCATCCGGCAGAACAACGCCCTCATCCCATTGAATGTGATGCCGCTGCACAACGGCATGCCCGATGGCCGGAATGAACGCGAGCGTGAGCAGGGCCAGCGCCTGCCGGAAGAGAGAGCCCATCCGCGATTATTGAGGTGTATTGCCCGGCATTACCCGCATGGTGGCGTAGAACGCCTGCGGGTAATCGGACTTGATCGTCAACGTTCCGTTGAGCGGCGTTGTCGTGCTTTTAGGCGTCACGTCGATCTTGAATTCGCCCGCGCCCGAGCCCTTCTCGACCTTCGTCACAAACTCCGGGGTCGATGCCGCCACGTCAATCTTCGTGATCGGGATGTCCTTCGCTGCCTTCACCGTGATCGTCTTTGCCTTCGGCTCTTCGCCCGCATTCCAGGAGACAAACGGCGGCTGAATCTCAAGCGCCTGCGCCACGTCTGCTTTGAGGATCAGGTTGAAGGAAGGATGCGACGGGTCGTCCGTCTCCACGGTGACGATCTTCTGCTGCATTCCCGTGCGGCCGCCGATCTTGAGCGTCGCCGTAACCTCGCCGCTTTCACCCGGCGCGACGTCGTTCTTCTTCAAGGTCGCGACCGTGCAACCGCAGGACGTCCGGACATTCGTGATCTTGATCGGCTTGTCGCCTTTGTTCGTGTAACGGAACTGCGCGACCGCTTCCTCCGCGCCGGCTTTGGGATGAAGCTCAACCTCCGACTTTTCCCACGTGAGTTGCGCGTTCGCGCTGGCCAGCGCTGCGGAGAAGAAGAGTGCGCCGAAAAGGGCTCTGACCTGCAGGTTCATGGAAGGAGCAAAGAGGTTCGCGCTTCCGCTGTCAACCGATGTGCTCGCGCACATACTCCGCGACCGCATCGCGCCAGTCGCGCGGTTTCACGCCGGTGAGCCGCTCGAACTTCTCCGTCGCCAGAACGGTGTAGATCGGCCGCCGGGCGATGAAGTTCTTCATCTCAGCGAGGGTGGTCGGATCCACGTCGCGAGCCCGCAACTTGATGCCTTTATCGACCACGCACTCGAGCGCGAACTGCCCGTACTGCTGCCAGCTGCATTCGCCGCGGTTTGCGATGTGGACGACGCCGCCGCCTAACGAGCGGTCGAAGAACGGCTCGAGCATCCGTGCGATGTCAGGCGTGTAGGTGGGCGTGGAAATTTTGTCCGCCACGGCTTTGACCTGCGCGTGCTCGCGCGCCTGGCCGATCACCCAGTCGATGAAACTCGGACGATCCGGGCCGAAGACCCACGAGACACGCGCGACAATATGTTTGTCGCTCACCGCGAGGACGCGCCGTTCGCCTTCCAATTTCGACTCGCCGTAAACGCTGATCGGCTTCGCTTCGTCGTCTTCGTGATAGGGCGCGCGCGCTTCACCATCGAAGACGTAGTCGGTGCTGATGTGAATGAGGCGCGCGCCTTTCGCGCTGCAGATTTCGGCGAGGACTCCGGGTGCTTTACCGTTGATCGCGAATGCTTCCTCACGTTCAGTTTCGCAGCGATCAACCTGGGTTTGCGCCGCGGTATTGAGAAGCACATCGAACTCGACGTCGCGCAGCGTCGCCTGCATCTGCTTCGCATCGCGGAGGTCGAGCTGCGCACGATTGAACGCGATAAGTTCGTGCTCGCCGGCGTATTCGCGCGCGAGCGCGGCGCCGAGGCGTCCGGCCGCGCCGACGATTACGACGCGGCGCGCGCGGTCAGGATTCTCCCGGTTCACGTTCCACTGAACGCTCAATACTCCCGCGAGGGCAACCCGCTCCACGTAAGACGACGGAAATCGCGGTCAGGATTCCGCCTAACGAGTCGGAGAAGTTTGGCTTACGGGATGAAAGTTCCCGAGCGGGAGCGCACGGCGGTCGCGTCCGCGCTGTTGATACTCCCGTCGAGATTGTAATCGACACGGAAGTTCGTCGCGCCAGTCGACAGGCCCGAGCGGTTGCGCGTTATGGTGGCGTCGGCCGAGTTCACTACCGCATCACCGTTTGCATCGCCGAGCAGCAGGCCGAGGCTCGCGCTCACACTCGCACCTGTGTGACCGAGCGAGTCAGTCACATTCGTCAGGCCCACGGTGATCGCCTGCGCATTTTGCGCCCCGGTGACGTTGACGATGAACTCGTGCGCATCGAAGCCAATCCCGCTCGAGCTCACGCTCGCGACACCGCTCGTAACGGTCGCGCCGCCCACGCTGCTCAGCGTGTTACTGAAAGTGAAGACGAGCGTGTGATCGCCGCCGGCGCCACCGGTGCGACTTTCGACTGTTGGCGTGCCAGAGAGCGCAAGATTGATGTCAAAAACATCGGTGCCATGCGTTTTGCGCGACGCTGCGCGCAGCAACGAAACCGGCGGAGCGATGCCGTTGGATTCGAATGCGCCGATGTCACTCGTTCCATTGCGACCGAAAGCGCGCTGATCGGTGGAGGGCGCGAGCGCGTCTTTGCCCATGTTGATCGCGACGCTGGTGCCGAGCAGGCTGCACGTATCTGTGGGGCCGCCGTTATTGCCTAACGAGTTCAATCCCGCGCTCACCCCGACCTTGTCGCCATTAACGCCATTGCTGAA
>JALZAD010000200.1 GCA_030948555.1 Verrucomicrobiota bacterium
CGCTGAGGGCCTCTTCTGTCGCGGCGGTGTCTCACAGCCGATCGGGCGAGCGAAGAGTGATTTTCGCCACAGATTGATACGGATGAAACACGGATGGGAGAAACCCCTGTTAGTGGTGCCCGATCCCTCCACATCCGTGAAAATCCGTGTCTATCCGTGGCTAAGAAGATTCCCCAATTTCAGTTCTCAGGATTTCAGCTTTGCCCCGCGGGCAACCGTTCGGCGCTTACAAAGCGCTGCTACAGAAGAACGGCCGAAAGCCAGCGCGCCGCGACCTATAGCGTGCCAGCCGTGGCGGATGCTCAGCCCGACAAGTTAAACTGCCTCAAATTCCAAGGCTGCGGTTTTCAGGGGCGAAGCGGTCAGAGCTTACTATCGACACGACCCACCAGATTCGAGACGTAGCTGGCGCTTCCCATCTGCAGGCGTCTCGCGATCCAGGAGCGCGTCATGGACGTTTGCATCCGCAACTGCCGCGCGAGCGCAACTTTGACCGGATCTCCTTTCGGCCCGCGCGAGACGTCTTCTTCAGTCCAGCCGGCCTCTCTCAAGCCCGATTTGACGAGACGCTCCGCTAGCGCTTCGTCCGTTTCGCGCCGTTCCCGCGCGCGTTCTCCTGGTCGGCCGCTCCGGGCCAGCTTCGTTGCCAGCCAGTCGGCAAAATCTTCCGCGCCTGTTTTCCACCCGCCGCGCAACGAAGCGTGTTCCGCGGCCAGATCTGCCCGGCGGAGCTGTTCCATCCGGCGGGAGAACTCGCGCCGGCTCTTGGGCGTGTCCGCCTGCAACCCGTGTTCTCCTAAAACCCGATCCACTTGCAGCCAGTCGGGCCGAAGCGCCGGCCGGAGGTAGGCGGGGTAACTGCTCCACGGAAATGACTGCAGCCTTTCATCTTGGACGAGCAGACCGGCGCGGATGGGATTCAGATGCACATAGTCACAGGCCCGGACCAGATAACCCGGAGAGCGCTCATCGATTAACTGCGCTTTGTAACGGCCGCCGAAAAGGTGCCCCCAATGCTGATGCCGGCGATTAAAGCGTTGCGTCTAAGTGCCCAGCAGCCAGCGAATGCCGGTTGAGAGGTTCGGCTGCGGCGTTTCCAGCACCAGGTGGAAATGGTTGCTCATCAAACAGTAGGCATGCACCTGCCAGTTGCTCTTGGCGCAGGTTTGTCCGAAGCAGGTGAGGAAGAGCGTGCGGTCCTCGGCATCGTGGAAGATTGCCTCGCGCTGATCTCCCCGACTCATCAGATGATACTGCGCGCCTTCGTATTCGATTCGCAGCGCGCGTGGCATGAGGCAGTTCTACGTCACCCGACGCATCTGTGTCGATAGTAAGCTCTGACCCCTTTCGAGATCTCTCGATTTCAGTTTTCAGCTTTCTCTTCTGCCGAGCCTTCGCCGCTTACCAAAGCGCAGTAAAGAGGAGCGGGCGGCCGAAACGGCGGCGCGTGCTGAAGCTGAGTTAAACGCGCTTCGCGAGTCGCGCGAAACGTCGGCGCTGTGTGTAACCGAAAGAGCAAAGGGCAAGCATACCCGCTGCCCATGTGCTAGGCTCGGGGGCTGTTGTCATATCGAGAGAAATGACGTTAGGGTTGGCGTAGTTGACGAAATATCCTGTCGGAGTGTTCGCGATGTCGAACGTGCCGGTGAGTGAGCCCGTGTAGGTCGCGATTGTGTAGGAGGCGGCACCGGTAATTCCTTGGAACAAAAGCTGATCGAACGTTGTGCTGAGATTTAGATTTCCATTGATTGTCAGCTTGTCGCTGGTCGTGCTTGTCAGATCGACAATATAGGTCGCTAAGTTTCCGGCGGTGCCGCTAAACAGCACGTTGGCGGCAGTAAGGGTAAGTGCTCCGACTGCCCCCGTCGTAGCTACCGCACCATTGTTGCCGCCGGTGATATTGCCTCCGCCGTTGATGGAGACGTCGTTCGTTCCGGCATTGATGAATCCCGTGCCTGATAAAGTGCCGCTGCTATTCACAGACACTGCGCCGCTACCTGTCGCAGAGGTTCCGGTCGCGTTGGCGGCAATCAGCGTGCCGGAGTTGATCGTGGTACCGCCTTGGTAATTATTCGAGCCGGAGAGAGAGGTGAATCCTACGCTTGTTGAAGTACCAGTAACGGTCACGCCGCCAGCACCGGAAATGGATTTCGTGTAAGCCACGGAACGCGGCGCACCGCTTACAGTCGATGCGCTGATCAATGTGACGT
>JALZAD010000160.1 GCA_030948555.1 Verrucomicrobiota bacterium
TCGAGCCCGCGGTTACTTCCACCGGCTGTTCGCGCGTGGTTCGGCTATCGAGCCATGCTTTCAGCGTGTACTTGCCCGGCGGAAGATTCGTTAGGCGAAAATGACCATCGGGATTCGTGGTCGCGAACTAGGGCGTGTTCAGGACGAGGATCAAGCCGCGCATGTGTTCATGGATGTCGCAGCGCAAGGTGATCAGGCCCGGCTGATCGAAGACAACGGATGGAACGGGATGCTCGTCCGGCCGATAGCGTCCGAGGTCAAAACGCTTCGCCGGCGAGTAGGAAAAGATGTTGTGATAGGTGTCGTCGTTGTTCGGGAACTCGACCGTCGTGCCGACCTGGATTGGCAAGAGCGCCGGCTGGAAATCCATGTCCTTCTGCGCGACCTGCTTCGTCGGCAGCGCGCCACCTTTGGCGGGCGCACCTTCCAGATACACAATCGCGAGCGGCGGATTGGTGGCGAGAACGCCGCCTTTTGTCACCACCTCATAGCGCTTCGTCATGACCGGCGCGGTCTTCGCCTTCGGCAACTCCACGCGACCTTCCACCGTGCCCTGCGCGAGCGCAGCATGCGTGGCGAGAGACAAAGCGGCGGCGAGTGAAAACGGGACGCGAAGGTTCATGGAACGAAAACAGAGCGAAGTGCGCGCGGAGCATCACACCTTCGAACATGCCATAGCCAGCGCCGAAAAGTAACCGCGCCGTTACCTGTCTAGCTGCCTTGCAAGAGCGGGCCGGCGATGTGCAGCACGACATTGGCCGTGAAGTGCGCGAGCATCGCGGCTTCGAGTCCATCGCGGCGACAGAGGTAACCAAAGACGAGCCCGCCGATCCCATTCGCGATCAGAAGCGAAGCGATCACCAGCTTCGTGAGCGGGATAAACGCCGCGGCTGCTGGGAGGTAGGCGGCCGCGAAAACTAGCGCCACGATTGCGTTCGCAATCCAGAACACCGCGCCGTTCGGTTCCAGGCTGCGCCGGATCTTTCCCGCAATCCAGAGCACGAGCGCGAGCAGAAAAAGGCGCATGAGCAGCTCGTCGTCGATCCCGCTGTAGAGCGAAACGAGGAGCCGCATCCAGATCGGGATGAGCGTTTCGGATGGCCAACCCGGAACGCGCCGAGCCATGAAGCCGTAGATGATCGCGGTGTGCGCTTCTCGTAGAGCCACGAATCGAGCACCGGTGTGCCGATCCTGACTCTCGTCCGAGATAAAGCCCGAGGCTGATCACAATCCCGAAGATGAGGGTGAATTGCAGCGCCTGAACAACGACACGCGATGTGCTCTACATCGTGCGCTTGGTTGCGAACAGCTGTAGCTCGACTTGCCGACCGCGACCTAAAAGGTCCTGGTTTACCGCCGCGTGCCTCTGGCCTAAGCGCCGCCCCCGGCGTGCTTGAAGCGCCTCGCCAGTTCCGATAACTGGTGAGGCGAATGGCGGACGCCCGAAAGCAGCAGCCCGATGCGCGACACTTCGAATGTCAGGTCTGCGGCCGCACGTCTTCCGTCGAGGATGGCACGTTCGCCGCAAATATCCGGCCGTCGCTGACCGAGTTCATTCGCGCGCAGCGACCGGACTGGGACCCGGAGCGTTTCGTCTGCTTCACCGACCTCGGCGCGTTCCGGAAAGCCTATGTAAAAAGCACGCTCCAGGAGGAGCTGGGCGAACTCTCCGCACTCGACAACGAGGTCATCGAGAGCCTGCAGAAGCACGAGATCCTAACGGAGAACATCGAGCACCAGTTCGAGGGCAAGCTGACCTTCGGCGAACGCTTGTCCGACCTCATCGCGGAGTTCGGCGGAAGCTGGAAGTTCATCATTCTGTTCGGCGGCATCATCGTCGTCTGGATCACGATCAACGTGGTCACGCTCACGAGCCGCGCCTTCGATCCGTATCCGTTCATCCTCCTCAATCTGCTCCTCTCGTGCCTCGCCGCACTCCAGGCGCCGATCATCATGATGAGCCAGAACCGCGCAGAGACACGCGACCGTTTGCGCGCGGAAAATGATTACAAGGTGAACCTGAAAGCGGAGCTCGAGATCCGGACCTTGCACGAAAAGATGGATCACCTGCTGCGCCAGCAATACCAGCGGCTCTTCGAGGTGCAGCAAATTCAGATGGAGCTGCTCGAAGAGCTGGCGCAACGAAAACGCGACGCCTAGCCGGCGTGAGATAGACCGTCAGATAGTGTCACAAGCTACAAGCCTAACGAGACACATTCCGACGCCGAACGCCACTCCTGTACGGCAGACATACTTAAGTGCATTGGCTCGCTTAAGTTCAATATCCGCTGATGGCGGCAACTCATGATAAAGCCGCTGCTGTGCCGACCGGATTGCCGGTGGCTTGTGCGAGTGACGCACAAACCGCACCGAAGTTTGCATTTCCTACCGCATCGCAGCGAGAGTGGCGGATGAGTTCGCCAGATCTCCAGAGCCACGTCGCTGCGCATCCGTTTTTCGCAGGTCTTAATGAGCGACAGACGGCGATCCTCGCGGATTGTGCGGAGCTGGCGAGCTTCGAGCGCGACCAGATGCTCTTCAAAGCGGGCGATCCGGCGAAAGGATTTTACCTGATCGAGAGCGGGAGCATCGCGGTCGAAGGTGGCGAGGAAGGACATCTCGTCACGATCGACACCGTGCGGGCGGGTGAGCCGCTCGGTTGGTCGTGGATCTTCGAGCCGTATGTCTGCGAATACGGCGCGCGCGCGATCGAACCGACGACCGCGCTTTTTATCGACGCGGTTCGTCTTGCCGAACATCGCGGCGGCGATCTCACGCTCGGGCACGAGCTCTTCAAACGCATGAGCGGAGTGATGGTGCGCCGGTTGAACGCCGCACGAAAGAAGCTCGTCCTAGCGGCGAGCGGGTCTGGTTCGTAGCGCCCGCGATGTATTCGGTCGAAGCGGATCCCGATCGACGGCTCTTTGTCATCACGGCGAGCGGACAGGTCACTGGGCCGGAGGTCGCGAAAGTGTGCGATGAAGTGCGCGACCTCGTCGCGGGCGCAGCAGAAGAGTTTTTCGTCCTGACGGATTTCCGGATGGTCACAATCGTAAAACGGACGTGGCCCACCATATCGGCGGAATCATGGATGTGCTCGCTGCGAAAGGCGTCTCCGGGGTCGTTCGCGTCATCCCCGACGCGAACCACGACATCGGCATGAGCATCCTTTCGCGCGTGCACTACCGCGATAACGTCCGCGTCTTCACCGTGACCCCGCTCGCGGAAGCAATCGTCGTTTTGAGCGGGTCGTGAGCCGCGCGCGCACGCGCTGCATCAGCGTTTGCGCGGAAGAGCCGCTTCGGATCTGGCGCGTGAACGGGCGGAAGTGATCGAGAAGATTCAGCCTTAAGCATCCGCTCCGCGGAAGTCGGCGTAACGCCTTTCGTAGATGTCATATTTTCCCTATGTCGCGCGAGCGATCGTCATTGCTATCGCGGCAGCGGGCTTGAGTTGTCAGAAGCACAGCCAAACCGCGCCGCGCGCGGAAGTCGCGAAACCTGCTTCGGCGCTGGAGATCGTGCTCACGCCGCTCGGCGGGACGAGCAAGGAAGATCGCGAGATCGCGGAGCTGCAGCAGAAGATCGAAGATCGGCCGGAAGCGCCTCAGCTAATTGAACAGCTCGGCTGGGCTTTTGTGGGCAAAGCGCGCCTAACGAGTGATCCGGGCTTCTACAAACTGGCCGAGCAATGCAGCACGGCGATGGAAGTTGCCGCGCCCGGCGGTGCGGATGCGGCGCTTTTGCGTGGCCACATTTTGCACGCGCTTCATCGCTTCAAAGAAGCCGAAGCGGTCGCGCGTGACCTGACCAGCCGGCGGGAGTTTGTTTTTGATTACGCGCTGCTCGGTGATGCGCTCATGGAGCAGGGCCAGCTCGGGCCCGCGGTCGAGGCTTACCAGAAGATGGTCGACCTCAAGCCTTGCCTGCAGACCTACAGCCGCGTCGCGCATATCCGTTGGTTGAAAGGCGATCTCGCTGGCGCGGTGGAAATCGCGCGTGTCGCAGTGCGATCCGGCAGTCCTCGCGAAGCCGAGCCGCTCGCCTGGGCTTGCACCAGATTGGCGGCGTATCTTCTGCAGCAAGGTGATCTTGCGGGCGCGCGCTCCGCGACCGATGAGGCGATCCAGATCGTCCCGGACTACTCCGCCGCGCTATTGATGCGCGGGAAGCTTTTGTTAGCCGACGGCGACTCGAAGGAAGCAGCCGCGGTGCTCGCGCAAGCCGCGGCGCAGTGTCCGCTGCCAGAGTACTTGTGGACACAGGCGGAAGCACTTCGCGCCGCGGGTGACCTTGAGCACGCGCAGACTGTTGAAGCACAGTTGCGTAAAACGGGCGCGGCGAACGATCCGCGCACCTACTCGCTCTTTCTCGCCACCGCTGGGGGTGACCCGTCCGGTGCGGTGCAACTCGCCAAGGCAGAACTCGACGCGCGGCAGGATGTCTTCACGCACGACGCCATGGCGTGGGCGCTTTTTCGCAGCGGCGACATCGCGGCGGCAAAGACACAGCGCGATCTCGCATTGAGCGAAGGAACGCAGGACGCGCGGCTGTTGTTTCACGCGGGAATGATCGCAGCCGCCGGCGGTGAAGTTGAGCAAGGCATAAATTGGCTCACCAAAGCTGAGCAAAGCAAAGGCGCCCTTCTTCCTTCCGAACGCGCCGAACTCACCCGCGAACTCGCCACCATCGCACCCTCTGTAAATCGAATTTCAGCCAACTAAACGACAGAAACAAGCAGCCAACATGAAACGAAAACTTAATCACATCGCCGCCGCGGCAGTCATCGCACTGACCTGCGCCGCGCGACCCGGCTACGCCTCCAGCCATATGGACGCACCACTGATCACGCTCGATCCGGCGGCCAATACCACCGACGTCTACGCGTTTTTGCACAAACGCGAAACTGATGGCGCGAAAGTCCTCGCGGCCTCGCTCGCGGTCTACCCGTTCGAAGAGCCGGGGATTGGGCCTAACAAGTACAACTTCGACGATAATGTTCTTTACGAGATCCATGTCTCGCTGGGCACCGACGTGGCCGACGGCAAGCCGACTATTTCGTATCAATTCCGATTCACGACCACGTTCAAGAACCAGGGCACGATTCTTCAGTCGTTTCTCGGGGCCATTAAAGACGTCGATGATGCCAACCAGAATCTCACCCAGCGCTACACGGTGACGAAGCTCGACCGTCGCACCGGCGTCAGCACGAATCTTGGCTCAGGCGTTGTGCCGCCGAACAATCAGGGTATCGCCACGCCGCTCTACAACACGGGTGACAACGGCGAGAATCCCGCAAAGCCGGGGGTGTCGACGCTCGCGCAGCTCGACAAATATACGACGCAGTCGCTCGTTACTCTGACGGCAGGGAGCGCTTCGTATCGCGCGTTTGCAGGTCAGCGCGAAGACGGCTTCTACGCCGACATTCAGGCAGTCTTTGATTTGCTCCAGTTCCGCAAAGGCAAAGCCGTTTTTGACAGCCAGGCTGGCTTTAATCTGCACGAGATGGCGCTCGAGATTCCCGTCACGGAATTCGGCGGTGACCAGCAGGTGATTGGCGTCTATGCCACCACCAGCCGGCAGTCGACGCGTGTTCTGACCGACGGCGCATCGTCCGTTGGGCAGACTCTAACTGGGCCTTTTGTGCAGGTTGGACGTCAAGGTAATCCGCTCTTCAACGAAGGCCTTGTCGCTTTACAGGACAAGGATCTTTACAGCCGCACTCAGCCATCCTCGGATAAGACACTCTTTGACAAGTATGCGCGCACTCCGGAACTCGCGAAGTTGATCAACGCAATCGTCTTCAATGGGCAGAAAGTCGCTCCTGAAGACAACCGCACCGATCTTGTCGGCATCTTCATCCCTGATTTGATCAAGGTTGACCTCTCCACCGACGCGGCCCGCCTGGCGGGCGGCGGCGGGGACTTCGCGGCTAATCCGGATGACAAAGGCTACAGCCGCCTTGGTATTTTCGGCGGTGACACCTTGAAGAGCACAGTGCAGACCGGGTTTTTCGGTAACGGAACCTTGCCAGGCGGTTGGCCAAACGGCCGCCGCTTCGGTGACGACGTGCTCGATATCGCCGTCACGGCCATCCTGAGCGATCTCCGCGACCCGGCCAATCCGAAGATCACGTCAGGCGATGGGATCGACAACGTGAGCAAGAACGACAGCGTCTTCAGCAAAATCTTCCCGTATGCAGGGACACCGCACAACGGGCGCAATCATGAGCATCATCAAATAACCGCCGGGTCAACGAACCGCTTCATGAGCATCTCGTCGCGCGCGTTTGTGCAGACCAGCGACAACGTGCTCATCGGGGGAATCATCATCAACGGCACCTCGAACAAACAAGTTCTCGTGCGCGGGATCGGACCTTCGCTTAGCGAATACCAGGTGCCGAATCCATTAGCCGATCCGACGATCGATGTTTACCAAGGCGCGACCAAGATCGCGACGAACGATAACTGGAAAGACACGCAGCAGGCCGCCATCATGGCGACCGGCAAAGCGCCGAAATTAGAGGCGGAATCTGCGGTGCTGCTAACGCTTGCGCCAGGTGCTTACACCATGGTCTTGCGTGGTAAAGGCGCCGCGACTGGCAACGCGCTCGTCGAAGCCTACGACGTCGACTAACTTGGTTGAGGAGCGGGCCGGC